>WAON01000145.1 GCA_015521265.1 Desulfurococcales archaeon | reverse complement strand
GGAATCGTATGAGTACCTCCAGGAATCCAGTGTAAATGGTTATTGCTGTATGTCCTACTGATTTTCTCTACGTCGGAGTAGTAGTTCTGGTCGTCGGCTTTTATTATAGCGGTGTTGATTAGTGGTAGGATGACGATTAATGCTAACACCACTGCAAAGAGTTTTGACTTCATCCTATCACCAAAAAATATTGTTGCACTCAAGAAAAAAACTAGCGATAACCGGGTTATACCCGTCTATCATGTTTTTCAACCGGTAAGCATGTAGTTTATTATTAGTGGTTGTGTGTGGTGGGTTGGTGTTGGTTTCTAGTCTTAAGGGCCGGGACTTCTTGTCGTTGGCTGATTATAGCCGGGAGGAGCTATTGTTTATTATTGAAACTGCCCGGGTGTTGAAGGAGAGGTTTTATAGTGGTGAGAGGATAATCCCGCTCCTCCCCGGCAGGCATCTAGCAATGATCTTTGAGAAGCCTAGTACTAGGACGAGGATCAGCTTCGAGACTGCTATGAGGGAGCTGGGTGGTGATGCATTATACCTTAACTGGAGGGATCTACAGCTCGGCCGGGGTGAGACTATTGAGGATACCGCTAGGGTTCTCTCTAGATATGTTGATGGTGTAATGGCTCGTGTCTATGAGCATGATAAACTGGTCCGGCTCGCCGAGTATAGTAGTGTTCCCGTGATCAATGGTTTGAGCGACCTCCTACACCCAGCGCAGGCTCTAAGCGATATATATACTATTATGGAGAAGAAGGGTAGGGATATATCGAGGCTAAGGATCGTGTTTATCGGTGATGGCCGGGATAATGTCCTCCACAGCCTACTACTAGGGATCGGGATACTAGGCGGTAAACTAGTTATTTCCTCCCCTAAAGGCTACGATCCAGACCCCATGGTTGTTGAGTGGTTTGAGGAGAAAGCCGCCCCGAATGGGGGTAGCTACGAGATAATAAGGGATCCCTATGAAGCCGTTAAGGGGGCAGATGTTGTCTATACTGATGTCTGGGTTAGTATGGGGCAGGAGGGGGTTAGGGAGAAGAAGATTAGGGATCTTGAGCCTTATAGGGTTACGGTTGAATTAATGAAGCTTGCTAAACCGGGTGCTGTATTCATGCATTGCCTCCCAGCTCATCGCGGCGAGGAGGTTGTTGATGAAGTTATTGATGGGCCTTGGAGCATCGTTTGGGAACAGGCTGAGAACCGTAAGCATGTGCAGAAAGCAATACTAGCACTACTAATACCTTGACAAGACAAGTGTAATCCGTGTTTAAATGGATTGTTTTTAAATACTCCTAAACTAATTCATTCTAAGAGAAAACGCTGTGTTTTTCAAGCTGGATGAATGCTTCAACGTGGTGTTGTGGTGTGGGTTATACTAGTATGCTTGATAAACTATACAGGTTTACTGAGAAATACGAGAAAATAATTAAATACTCGATTATAGCCGCCCTTATTATTCTAGGTATTTATATTAGGGCTTTGCCCGCTATTAACTATGGTTTAGAGCTTCATGCAAACGACCCATGGATCGAGTATTGGCAGGCAAACTACACCTACTACCACGGCCTAGGATCATGGTATACGTTAACACAGCAAAACCCAGCTACACACATATTCTGGTATCCTTGGGGCAGGAACTTCCCATTAACAAGCTATCCAGCCCAGCCATTATGGAGTGCTTCAACGTATCCATTAGCCTCAGTATTCGGGTTAACGGTTAAGGATTGGGTTGCGCTACAACCACTAGTCTTCGCCTTCATAGCCTTCATAACAATATATTTTGCAGCTAAGGAGCTCATGGATGGTAGTGAGCTTGCCGGTATATCGGCTGTACTACTATACACACTTGTCCCAGCAGCTAGTGATAGGAACATTGTGGGCTTCGTTGAGAAGGAGGGCCTTGCTCTAGGCTTCGTATTCCTATCGATCTATTTCTACTCTAAAATGATCAAGTCTCTATACGATAAGAATGCTACGGAGAATAAACGACTACTATACACTGTATTAACGGGTTTATCCGTTGCAGTCGTAGGCTGGTTCTGGGGCGGATACGTATATGTGCTTGGCTCCATTATAGCCTTCCTGCTCGTATACCCATTATTCGAGCCTAAAAAAGTAGACTTCTACTTCCTAAAATACAATCTATTACTAATTGCTTCCGCAATAGTTTTCGTCGCATTAGCACCGAAGAATCTTCAAAACCTAGGATTCTATCCGAGGTTCCGTCTAGGCGTCGGCGTACTACTACTGGGCTCACTGATCCTACCAGTACTTTTCGCACTAGTATACAACCATGTGAAACTACTGGGCAGGAAGAAGCCCCTAATCACCCCCGGCCTTTACCTCGCAGTACTCATAATAATTGGGATAGCCGGGGCTGCAGCGATCAGTATGGGAGTCATAAGGGTCAGTCCGAGATACGCTTGGGCTATGGGATTGCACTTCGTAAAGGCACCACCGCTAGTGCAGAGTGTAGAAGAGCACCAGCCAGCACTAGCTGCTAATGGACTACTTGGAATACTTAATTCATGGGGCACCGGGTTCCCATGGCTATTCTTCGCCTCCCCACTAATCCTTGCAATTCTTGGAGCCTTCTACCTGCTGTATAAGGGTAGGGCTGACAGGATTTATCTCGGAGTAGCATTCCTACTAGCCTTCTACGCCTACATGAATGCTACATATTTCGAAGCATCAGCGGCAGCTTTCGGCTTACTAGTAGCAGCTACCTTTATGGGCTACCTACTCGAGAAAACCTTCCCCTCAAAACAATCCCTAGCATTGAGGAAGAAGGGAAGGGTTACACTTAGGACTCGTAGCGAGGTAAGCATTGTTGCAGCATTGATCGTGTTCTTAGTGCTTGTAAACCTTGCCCAGAGCGGTGTAACCCTCTATGAGCAGCACAGCAACATGGTTTACAGTATTATGGCTGGCGGTGCACCATTATCAGCTACTACGAATGCATGGTATGAAGCGATAGACTTTATGAGGCATAATATGAGTCGGGACGCCGTGGTTATTGCGTGGTGGGACTACGGGTACTGGATCAGTGTTGCCGGGCATAGGGCTAGTGTTGCTGATGGCGCAACCCTGAATAGTACGCAGATCTCTATACTTGCAAAAATACTTACATCAACAAATGAAACCGAAATGCTACAGCTTCTACGCGAGCTCCACGCACCGATCAATAATACGTATATATTGACCTTCGACGTATTCCAGTTCATCCCGAGGAATAACGGTAAATCCTACACAGTTACACCAATCATACCCCGGCCCAACGGTATGATCGGGCTTGTCGATATACCCAAGAGCATCTGGATGATAAGGATTGGCGGTAGGGATATGTCTAAGTACTTCTACCTATACCGTATCGGTCAGAGAAACTTACTTATAAGCCCGAGATTCGACGATCCCGATCATCTGCCTGTAATCTTTAAGATAATGGTTGATGGAATACTATATCTAAACTACCAGGATAAAAACCACACTTATACATTCCAATGGTTCACTGGTAGTGTATCATCCCTAGGCTACGAGTACAAGTATCTCGAGCAGTCTATGGGTATAAAGTACCAGGTATCTGTAACAAACTATAAAACGCTGACATTCCTAGATAGGCCCAAGATGAAATACTTGAAACCCTACATTGTGATCGCTGAGCCCTTCTACAGGAATGGACACACGCTTGGGGGAGCCAATGGTGTATTAATGGATGTAATATTCATCTACAAAGTAGTAATGCCACCATCCACAGGGAAGTAAGACAGGCATCCCATCCCTGCTTAATCTTATCCAGTCCGGTAATACATCCTAGTATTTTTAACTGTTTAATTAATGGATTCAACTATACGGGTGTTAGTAGTTTTGGTATTTAGGAGGAAGAAGAAGGATCCATTTAAGGAGACTATTTACGCTATTTACAATGCTAGGCAGGCATCTATGAGGATAGAAATGCTTATGGACAGGATCCGGAATCGCCGGCGGAGACTACTCGAGATGGCTGCTGAGCTCGATATGAGGGGGCAGAAATACCTTGCTAAAAGATATGCACAGGAAATCGCTAAGCTTGATAAAATGTATGCACGGCTCAGTAATTTACACCTAGTAATGGAGAAGATTAGTGCGAGCCTCGAGTACGCTTTAACTATGAGGAATTTCAGCGTAATTGCTAAGGACGTCCTAGGCTTAACCGAGGATATTAAGAGGCTTCCCGAATCCACTATACCCGATATAGGTTTATCTCTTACACAGTTAGAGTATAGTCTTCGCAGCATAGCTGATCAAGCAACTATTAGTATGGATGTTGTAGACTATGAGCCGGCTAGTAGTAGTGAGGTTGAGAAGATACTTGAGGAGGCCCGGCTAATAGTTAATAGGAAGCTTGTACCGGATATTAGTGAGGGTGCTGATACGATTAGTAATAGTGTCTAGAAGACTATCACATACCTCTTCTCTTCCCGGAGTATTCTCAGCCTAATATTATTCTCCTCCAAGAACCCTCTTAGCTTACCGGGTATTTTATCGATTAATTCCGCTGGGACTGCGATTACTGCTTCCCGGTACTGGCTCATAAGTGCTGAGCCTAGAGCGTATGCTAGTGATTTGAGCTGGGTTGCTCTATCACTTCCAGGATCGATAATCCATACCCCGATAACCCTACCATTAACCTGTGCAACAAGGTCAGGTGTTAATGGTTTATGTAGATGTTTAACCTCTTTAACCTCGAAGCCCTCCCTTGACAACTGTTCTTTCAGGCTCTCAATAACCTCTCTCCTAGTTGGGGAATAGGTTTT
Organism: Desulfurococcales archaeon; assembly: GCA_015521265.1. Lineage (GTDB taxonomy): Archaea > Thermoproteota > Thermoprotei_A > Sulfolobales > Desulfurococcaceae > WAON01. The sequence goes on along the minus strand of WAON01000145.1, from coordinate 136 downwards.
CTGGTCTAAATACTTCTCTATCGGTCCATGTATCTCGGGATCATATAGTGTATACCTCCCCCTACCGACTCTAAACAGGAAGAGTTTCTCCGGGTTCCTATACCTATCCTTACTATTACTATTCACTGTTACAAGG
>WAON01000144.1 GCA_015521265.1 Desulfurococcales archaeon | reverse complement strand
CTATCAGGGGAAACCTGTATTATCATATTGTTAATTACAGTCTCGATCTTCTCTTATAGCTCTTACCGAGAAGCCCTTAGGAGTGTTGACCCGTATTTCTTCAAGCTCCTCGAGGATCTCCTCCATGTTTTCCTCAGCTTTAAGATCCTTATTCTTTTTAGTTGAATAATCATCTATTTTCATTGGCTGGGTAACCCTCCCGTTTTGCATTCTTATCCACATATAACATCACGTTTGGGAAGTAATTATTGACGTATTTATTTGTTCTCTATAAATGCCCGTTATAGTTTTTACCTTGACCGCTTGGTCTAGTATTCATGGTGTAGCCAGTTATGGGTAGGCGCGTTAAGATAATCATTATCATCGTAATCGCCCTATTAGCCGGTGTATTAATGTATTATTCCACTCCGCCGGACTGGCCTAATAGTGGATCTGTAAGGCTTGATTACTATGTAAGGACTGCTAGTGGAGTAGTTAAGGGTGAGCTTTCCCTACCTATTAACGCTCATGGATACTCTAAGACTTATAGTGTTGATGGATACAATGTATCTATTTACTATGATGCTCCTCCAAGGTTTAAGCCGGGGGAGAAGATCACTGTTAAGATTAGAGTCTATGGTGGAGAAACAGGTAGTATCCCCTCCTTGACTGGTTCATATATCACCATGATCCTGCCGGATAATAGGAGTTACACCTTCTACCCTACCGGGAAAGAGAATAATGATACCCTGGTTTTCCATGTGCAGCCGTTGATCCATGCTCGTCTTGCAGCGTTTATATTCGGCTCAGCGATAGTATTGTTCGCGGCCGCTTCATTGATCCACTACGTTATTACGGGTTTATACGTAACACTAGCCCTCGTATTAACGGGTATACAGCCTGGTAAATCGGCCTATGTATTCTACATGAAGCCCCTAATCATGGTTTTTATTGCTGGTAGCGGTATCGAGCTAGTTATTCGTAAGTGGGGGTTGGACGAGAAGATCGCTAACACCCTCTCATCAATCTCGAGGAGCCCCACGATGCTAGTAATAGGTGTAAGTCTACTGGGAAGCTTTCTAAGCATGTGGATGAGTAATACAGCCGCGACATACGTAATGCTCCCACTAGCAACAGCACTAGTTTGTAGGAGGGGTTTGGAGAAGTGTGGACGGCTTAGTAGTATAGTGATGGTCTCTCTAGCAATGGGTGCTAGTATTGGGGGGACAGCAACGCTGATCGGGACGCCTCCAAACCTTATAGCTGCAGGTTTCCTAAACGATATAGTTTATGGTTATGAAGAAATAAACTTCTACAAGTGGCTCCTGATCGGTCTTCCGGCTTGGTTCATCGGTTACTCGATTGGTGTAGTGTTAGCAATAATATACGCCCGCCTAGCAGCGCCGGAGGAGTGGAGGATTGCTTCGGAGTATCTAAGGAAGAAGCCAGTGGTTAAAACGGGCAGGCTTTCCGGTAAGCAGTGGTTAGCTATTACAGCTATACTCTTCCTAGTAGCATTATGGATAACCGAGCCAATACACCATGTAAGCACCGGTGTAGCGGCTGGGCTTGGACTACTAGTATTCTTCGCAACAGGCCTCCTAGACCCTGGGAAAGACTGGAAGAAGCTTTCATGGGACCTCATGGTACTGTTCGGTGCAGGATTAACGCTTGGATCGAGCCTTATGAATACTGGATGGGCAGACTACCTGCTAGGACTTCTTAGCGGTGCGGAGAAGCTTGGATGGCTGAGCCTACTGTTAATCAGCTATACTGCATACCTTGTTGGAACATTTATTTCAAGCCATACCTCTGCTTCAGCCTTCATAGCACCATTAACGATCCCGCTAGGAACACTGATAGGGCCAGCCCTAGGCTTAACACCGGAAACCGGAGCAGCGCTAACAACTATAGTAGCAGTCGTAAGCCTAAACAACGCAATAGCACTACCAATATCAACCCCTCCATCAGCAATAGTATACGCATCCGGCAGGACAAGGCTCAGAGACCTAACCCTATACGGCTTATTATTCGGCTTAACAGCCAATACCCTAATAATCCTAGTACTAGCACACTACTGGGCAAGCATACTATAATAAACCCCAATACAAAAACCATAACGACAGGCCCGATTCAAAAACTTATAGGCCAAGCCGTAATTAAACGTAAGGCAACATACAAATATAGTAATACACACATAAAAACATGGACAAGAACAAGTTTGAGCATACAGTTTCAATTTACTGGTAAAAGGGATAAGCTATGAGAGTTAAAACAATAACTATAACATTAGAAGCATATGAAGCACTAAAACGACTTAAAAAGCCTGGTGAAAGCTTCTCAGATGTAATACTGAGACTCGTAAAGAAACATAAGAGCCTATTGGATCTAGCCGGCTCCTGGAGCGACTTAGATAATGAAAGCATAGAGGGAATACTTAGGGAGTTTAAGAATGCTTGGTCTAGATAAAAACATAATACATAATAAATACGTTGAATCCCAACTTCAAGCTCGATATCCTGCTGGAAGGTTCCTATACAAAACCACCTACAAGTATGGCCGGAAGATTTACATTATAAATAGTCAATTTTAAATGACCTAATTTAGTCAATTATTTAAGACTTATCCGACGAATTCTGAAATATTTTTTCTAATAGATTATTATGTGTCTAATAGACTATTATGTGGTGGTATGATGAGTAGAAGCCTAATCA
>WAON01000143.1 GCA_015521265.1 Desulfurococcales archaeon | reverse complement strand
GATATATCAATTAGTATGCGAGGTGAGTAGCTATTCCAGCATTCGACCTATATAGGCCTAGTAGCCTAGACGACGCACTCAAATTCCTAGATGAGCATGCCGGTGAAGCTAAGCCGATGGCCGGTGGTTCGGAGCTATTACTGCTGATTAGGGATAGGAAGATACCCGTTCCAAAATACGTTGTCGCACTAGAGCCTTTAAAGAAGGATTTAAGCTATGTTAAAGTCGAAGACGACACTGTTAAGATTGGAGCACTAACGACTCTATGGGGACTACACAATAGTATACTGGGTAGGGATAAGAGGTTCGCCGGCTTCGAAGACGTATTCCATGGATTCGCAACGATGGCTATGAGGTTCTATGCAACGCTTGGAGGAAACCTAGTATCAGCGACGCAGTACAATGACTATATAACACTCCTACTAGTCTACGATGCAAAACTAAAGCTGCAAAGCGTTAACGGCGTTAGGGAGCTGAGTCTGGAAGAATTCCTAATTGATAAGAGGAAGGTAGACCTTAGACCCAACGAGTTGATCACTGAGATAAGCTTCAAGCTGCCCCCGGAGAATTCCAGCAGTAGCTTCATAAAATTCGATCGGAGAAGAATACTGATCGCCGGAGTAGTAACCGGTGCAGCATACCTAGAACTAGAAGGGAATACGATCAAGGATGTAAGGGTTAGCTTCGATATGGTTCGAGACAAGAGGATACCGGCAAGGGCTAGGAAGACCGAGGAATTCCTAAAGGGTAAGGAGCTGAGCGAGGAGATACTCGAGGAAGCAGCTGAGAAAGTCTTACCAACCGAGATGGTGAGGATCACCGATTGGTGGACGACTGCAGAGTACCGGATGGATATGTCAAAGGTAGTATTGAAGAGGAATATTTTGAAAGCAGCGGAAAGGATCCGTGAGGGGTGATCATGATGGCTGTGAAAACCGTTCATGTACACTTAAAAGTCAATGGTAAAGACGTAGAACTAGACGTTCCACCAAACGAGAGACTGATCGACACGCTAAGGTATAGGCTGAAGCTAACAAGCGTCAAGGAAGGATGTGGAAGGGGAGAATGCGGAATATGTATAGTACTCGTAAACGGCCTGCCGAGGCACAGCTGCCTAACACTAACAGCAGCTATCGATGGAGCCGAGATAACGACTCTGGAAGGATTAGCCCCCGAGGGGAAGATCCACGCTATACAGATGGCCTTCCTAGAAACCCGCGGAGTACAATGCGGTTATTGTACGCAGGGATTCATAATGATGGCTAAAGCACTCCTAGACAAGACACTGGATCCAAGCTACGAAGAGATAAAGGAATGGCTCAGCTCAACACTGTGCCGCTGTGGAAGCTACCACTACTACTTCGCAGCCGTAAAGCTAGCTGCGAAATACATCAAGGAGGGAAAGATCTATTTCGACGAGGAGGAGGTCAAGAAGAAATACTACATGAGAGTAGTTGGGAGGTGAGAAGTGTATGTCCAAGCCTGAATACGTGGATATAGTTGAAAAAGTATTCAGTGAGACGAAGGAGAAGAAGACTGAGGAATTCAGGGTTATCGGTAAACGAATCGTAAAATACGACGCTATACCAAAGATCCTCGGAAAACCAATATTCACAGCCGATCTATTAAACCTGTTCAAAGACGTAGTATTCGTATACAGCGTTAGATCGAAATACGCCCACGCATGGATCAAGAAGATCGATGTAAGCGATGCATTGAAGTACCCAGGAGTAATCACGGTCTTAACAGCCAAGGACATACCTGGAGTAAACGATGTAGGCTACGTAATACCCGACCAGCCATTATTAGCGGATAAGAAGGTTAGAATGATCGGTGACACGGTTGCATTAATAGTAGCAGACAGCCTCGAGAACGCCCGGGATGCAGCAGACCTGGTAAGCGTCGAGTACGAGCCTCTCGACGTAATACTAGACCCGTTGAAAATAGTTGAATGGGGCGGGCTAAGGGAGAAGGAGCACACGCTAATCCATGACGAGCGTGGAAGCGATGTATTGTCGAGGTATAAGATTAGGCGTGGAGACATTAAGAAGGCCGAGCAGGAAGCAGCTGTAGTAGTCGAGAACGAGTACCGTACACCAATGCAGGAACACGCTTATCTAGAAACTGAAGCAGCAATCGCTGTCCCGGAGCCAGATGGATCAGTAACGGTATACGCTAAGACGCAGTGTCCCTTCGACACGCGTAAAGCAGTAGCAACAGTATTAGGACTACCCTTCAACAAGGTGAGAATAATAGCCCCACCACTAGGAGGAGGATTCGGCGGAGCTGAGGATGTCGGTAACGAGATAGCTGCTAAGGCAGCACTTGCAGCGATTAAGCTGGGAAGACCGGCAGCGGTACTATATACCCGTGAAGAATCAATCATAGGACACAGCAAGAGGCACCCAATGATCGCCAGGTACAAGCACTATGCAAGAAGGGATGGAACACTACTAGGAGTACAGGCTGAGATAATACTAAACACCGGAGCCTACGCAAGCCTAGGACCATTCGTCGGCTGGAGGGCAGTAGTACACAGCACTGGACCCTACAAAGTCCCCAACGCCCATGTAGATCTAGCAGTAGTATACACGAACATGGTCTACGCGGGAGCTTTCCGCGGATTCGGAAACCCACAGGTAACCTTCGCCGTTGAGAGACAAATGGATCTACTAGCCGAAGAACTGGGAATAGACCCGGTAGAGCTTAGGCTGAAGAACATACTGCGCAATGGAGATAGGACGGTTCATGGACAATTATTAGATCACGGCGTGGGATTAGAGGAGGCGATTAGGAAAGCCGTCGAGGCAGCTAAATGGTATGAGAAACGCAGACTATACAGTCAGCAGAAGGGATTATTGAGGCGTGGTATAGGTATAGCAGTATTCTACCACGGAAACAGTATCGGAGCTGAAGGAGCAGACTTCTCAACTGCAACGATTATAATACAGAGGGATGGAAGCATAGTATTCCGCACCGGGCTAACAGACTTCGGGCAGGGTAATATACAGGGATTAATCAACATAGCGGCGGAAATACTTGGAGTACCGCCGAGCTACTTCAAGGTAGAATGGCCTGATACAGCATCTACACCCGATGCAGGCCCAACTGTAGCTTCTAGATCAACAGTAATGGGTGGTAACGCTACACTAGTAGCAGCCTACAAGCTTAGGCAGAGGCTCAACAAGCTAGCGGGAGAAATACTAGGCTGCGACCCCGATGACATCGTGATCGAGGCCCCCAAAGTATACTGCAGGAGCGACCCTAACCTAAGCATGACTTGGCAGGAACTAGTAGAGCAGAGCTTCTGGAAGGGAGTACCAATACAGGAGTTCGGATACTTCCGTGCACCACCAGCTGAATGGGACGAAGAGACCGGGCAGGGAGCACCATACATGCACTATACTTTCGGAGCAATAATTAGCGATGTAGAAGTAGACATTGAAACCGGTGTTGTAAGGGTTAAAGAAGCAGTAACAGCCTACGATATCGGTAGAGTGATTAATAGGGTTGGAGCAGACCACCACGCGATCGGAGGCTATATTCAGGGAATGGGCTACGCATTAATGGAAGACATATACCACGCACCCGATGGTAGAGTATACAATACCAACCTATCAACCTACCACATACCAACAGGCCTAGACATACCGGACAAGATAAAGCCGATCTGGGTAGAAGCAGGATTCAAGCGTGGACCATTCGGCGCCAAAGGCCTCGGCGAGCCGTCAATCGTAGCAATCGCTCCAAGCATCGCTAACGCAATAGCCCACGCATTAGGAGGAGGCTTCAAAGTGAACAAAGACGTTAACAAGCACCCATTAACACCCGATTACGTCTACAGTATCATTAAGAAGCACGGATTGATCAAGAAGTATAAAGGCTAGAGTATTTTCGGAAGCAAACCCTTTTTTACTCTCCTCCCTCCTTCTCTAACATAGGTGGTGCCCGCATAGTTGATTAGTAATAGTCCAAGCTTGAACCCATTATTTAATGAAGCAGTTATACTCTTTGAATTCTTCCTCATAGGACTAGCTGCATATGGAATATTCCTCCTAGTAGTAGCAATGCTTTACCGGGACTTCCTCGAATACGAAGGGAAGGGGAGTACCGCGCTACTAATACTGCAGGGTGGTATAATAGGATTCCTAGTAACGGTTATCACAGTCCTAGTCTTAAAGGCAATAATAGATTTCTGGTACACCCTACTAGCATTCACGATCCTACTACTAGTCTTCCTATCCTTCCTATACTACTCTATGAAGAAGGGCAGATGTAGCGAAGTATTAGACGAGACTAGTATCGAAGGTGTAAAGACGATATTATGCGATGAAATAGGAAATTCTCCATGGTTCGACCCCTTCAATAAAACGATCTACCTACCATTCAACGTTTACTCATACCTAAGCAGTAAGGAGACTGTTTCAATGCTTATCCACGAGTATGGACACTATAAGCACTATTATTATGCATTAGTATCTAGGATCCTCTATATTCTATGGTCGGTTTTCATGCTAGCAGTAGTTTCAATGATCATATTCATGCCCTACCTAGAAGCACTACTACTCCTAATAACACTCCTACCCCTAAACATGATCGCAGGCCTGGGATTAACGATATATTCATGGATCTACGAGCACCTAGCCGATGAGACGGTAGTAAATGCCGGCCCTGGGTTGTATTATACCTTCTCAACAGGCCTCGTCAAACTCGATATCCATAGAGACCCGGTACTCTACCTGATCGGGGCTGAGAATAAGGTTCCAATACCCGACCCAGACATCTATTTCGAACTGGAAAAGCCCACACTAACCATTATCATGGCGGAACTCTTCCGCAGCAGTTTATGGTTTCCGAAAACGATCATAGACACGATCATTAAAGGGCCTAAATATAGTACTCACCCACCGGTAAGCTTTCGCTTCTACCATTTAGAAAACTATATTGAGAAAAAGATCATGGAGGGAAGCCGGGAACCCCCCGGTTCCCATGAATCACCCTCTCAACCCAACAATCCCAACAATTCTAGGAAGTAGCAGCCATCCATGCTCGAATACTCCAAGCATCCCCTTCAAACACTTCTTCTCAGTATAAGCATCCACACTGTCCGGTTCAACACCTGGATAATATAGTGCTACCGGTACCGGGTCATCCGTGTGGGCTCCAACGCTTGGAGGCGTTGCGTGATCAGCTGTTACAAGGATCGCTGTATCACTGGGCATTTTCTCGAGGAAGGGCTGCACATAATATTTATCAATGTCTTCAACGCTCTTCTTCTTCCTCTCAACGTCTCCATCATGACCAGGCTCGTCGGGCCCTTTCAAGTGTACGTATACTATACCGTATTTCTCGAGGGCTTCAAGGGTTTTCTCAAGCCTCAACGAGTAGTCTTTCTCAGCGTTACCGGTCGGGGGTGGTAATTCAACCGTGTCTGCTCCGAATATCCTACCAATACCTATCTCGACGGGCATCTCGGCTAATACCGCGAAGGATACACCATATTTCTCCGGGAGCTTCTTAATCGAGGGGAGGCTCCCCCCAGCGTCTCTCAGCAGTAAAGCGTTTCCAGGAAGTTCTCCACGCTTACGGCGCTCAATGTTTACCGGGTGTTTGTCCAGGATCTCTACTGCTTTCCTAGTGAATATATTTGCTAGCTCGGCAGTAACCCGGGCTTCCTCGGATTCCTCGAGGGGTTCTACTGGTTTAATGTAGGGTTCGAACTCCCTCACAGCTACACTCATTAATCCCTTCCTGACATAGGCTGGATCACTATTTGAAACGTAGGGGCTTAGCTTATGCGTCCGGCTGCCGATAACTACTACTGCCCGGTGCCCGATCGTTGCTTTAACCCTAGCATAACCATCATACTTCCCAAGCTCTAATCCATCTAGGGCTTTCGCTAGTTCACGGGCTTCCTCCGTGCGGAGACTACGGGCAACGCGTCGATCAATGAGCCTCAAAGTCTCTGGGTCAACAGTTGCAAAGTTAGCCCTGAAAGCAACCTCGTAGCCCTCCCTAACCTCCATACCCGCACCAACAGCCTCGATCAATCCACGGCCCGGATAGGCTTCGTGTGGGTTATAGCCTATGATCGATATAACGGCTTCATCGCTCTCCGGCGCAACACCCTTACCAACAGTATACATCATACCGCAAACTCCATTACGGGCAATCCAGTCAAGACCAGGCTTATAGGCGAGCTCTAGAGTAGTCTTAGGATCAACAACACGATCAGCAACACCATCCAGTACAAGATACAATAAATGCTTAACCATTACAAGACACCCCAAGATCAAAGCTTTAAGCCTTCATAAAGGATACACTCACGGAGATAAATAAAAATAACCATGTAGACTAAACACAGCTACTATTACCTGATCCCGGAGGATATAGTGCAGTATAATTCCGGCCGGTTGAAAACACGGTATTGATCGTCCACTCTTCCCGGTAAGTATTATTAATCAATACGTCACTCATTAACCTCCCCGTAATATCGATTAATCTGATAAGTGTTGTTTCATTACGGAACTGTGAGGCTGGTCATAACTCATTCTTTTCATCTCAGCGCAGTGATGGTAGGCGGTCGTACTCAACCCTATACATGACTGTAGTATTATCCAATGGTAGCCTAAAGGTAAGCATTACCCCCACCGGACCCAGCGGCTACGAAAACCCCCCATCACACCTCATATCTAGTACATTATAAGTAGCTAAGCCGGGAAAGAATAAGCAAATTATGACGCCTACCACCGGGACAGAACTCAACGGCCTAACACTACTATGAGTAGCGGATGAGGCTGAAGCCGTTCCAGCCGGGAAGAGCATTGATGTAATAATTGCGACAATTATAGAGAGAGGATTAACCCGGTAATTCTATGCTCCAAAACACTGCACTTTAAATATAACTACTGCATTATTCATAATTAAAAAGAATAAACAATTATTAACAGATACTCGTTCTGGGAGACTCTGTTAAGCATTCCAGCCCCATAACAGCCCTTTTCTCATCGTAGAATAGAATCCTACACTGAATACTGAGGGGTTTAAAGCAATCCATAGGTTCTGGAATTAAACTATAAATCATTTAAATCAGGTTCTATCCTTTAAGCCCACTTATTCAACCGTGTTTATGAAGTATTTTATGGGATGACTCTTAACCATGGTATCCTCTTGAAGTCTTCATCGAAGGTTAGTATGGTATCGATCCCGTAATGCTTGCATGTTAACACTATTTGGGCATCGTTCGGGAGTAGCTTAAATTCTCTCATTATATATAGGTATTCATCATAATCAAAGTAATCACTTATTACTACGATATCTAGATCCCTTAGTAGTGAAGATATTGTGTTTAATACTTCTGCAGGGTAATTTTTCTTAGAGATCACTTTTCTAAGACTATATTTTCCCTTTACGAGGCTTCTCTGCTTATAATATTCGTATGTTGCAATGTATAGTGTCTCATTGATCGCTATTCCCGATATTATAAACTGTATATTCTTAAATTCATCGAGTAGTTTCTCGGCTAAATCACTCTTCTCTGTTTCAAGCAGTATGCTTAGTAGAATGCTTGTATCAACATATACCGGTTTCATTGAGCATGAGCCTCTTCCTCTAACTCTAATAGTTCACTAATCGAAGCCTTCCCCAAGACACCCCGGTATTTCCTAAGAATGCTTTTTATATCCCGCTTAACAATTACAATAACCTCTTCTCCATCCTCCAGATCCAATGGTTCCAACGGCTTCAATACCCCGTTCTCATAACGGGCTCTTATCACCCTAGACAAAGCTCCTACACCAAAATATAATATAAGCCTTCATGCGTCATTTACCTTTTCCTACCAGGTGACTATACAATTATCATTGGTTAACTGGTATTGCTGACAGTGTATGGGGATGTATTGATCTAATTTTTTATATTTGGTTATTTTTCTGAATCTATTGGATTGTTTTAGCCATGGTATTTTCTTGAAGTCTTCGTCGAAGGTTAGAATAGTCTTTATGCCGTAGTGTTTACACGTTAAAGCTATTATAGTATCGCTGGGTAATAGTTTAAACTCTATTAATGTCTTGTAAAGTTCTTGTTCGGTGTATATGCTTGGTATTAACCTAATGTTTAATCTTTTAAATAGTTCTTTAATAGCATTAATTACCTCCTCTGGATATCCGTGTTTCTTTATCCATTTCCTAGCTGAATAAGCTCCTTTTACTCCATATCTATGCTCCAAGTAGTGAATTGTTGATGTAAATATAATCTCATTTTGTACTACCGTGTCCACGACGTACTCATCAGGATTCTCTTCTAGTATAGTTAAAGCCTCTTCGGTTCTAGGCGTCTTATGGAGAATATGGTATAGTATATTAGTATCAAGTAGGATCAAGGACGCCAAGCCTCCTCCAAGTATCTCTCCAGTTCTTCCTCGCTAGATTCACCGAGAATACCGATGATATCCTTTAGCCTCTCCCTTAGCCTCTCCTCAATCTTTACCTTTACCTCCTCACCCTCCCTAAGATCTACTGGCTCTAATGGCTTCAATACCCCCTTCTCGTACCTAACACGTATAATCCTAGACATTTCGGCTCCCAGATGTAGACTATGCATCTTGTAGCAATTAGTTTTCGGATATACTTGATCGGTTAAACTGGTATTTTGTGCGAGGTAGAGCTAGTTAGATAACGGTTTTTGCTACAAAAAGCATGGATCAGCCCCTCCACTAAGCTTATAAGGTCTTCGGGCAAGTATGGATCACTCGAATAACTCTGTTAGTCTCGGCAACGCCTACCCATCCAGTCATACCGTCCCCTTTCCGCGGCTTCCATAAGCTCTATTTCCATAGCCTTCAAATGTGCACGGTAAGTATCCGGATAAGCTCGAGGATAATAATCGGTGAAACCCTATAACCCATACTCTTCACAAAGCAGATCTCAACAACATCGTGAAGAAGTAGGAACTCAATACCCAACACATCATTTAAACCAATAGCG
>WAON01000142.1 GCA_015521265.1 Desulfurococcales archaeon | reverse complement strand
CTATTAACAAGTACTTTATGCGGAAACCCATAATAGATCCGTTAACGCCCTTCACAATAACGGGGTAATGTACCCGAACACCATTAATTACAACCCGGTACTTCTCATAGGGATGAACATATACGATGTAGTGATCAGTCCTATTAACAACATAGATGTCCCCACCATACCTTTGAGTAATATTCGATACGTTATCCGTATAGATCATTTTAGAAGCATGAATACCCTCATAGATTACATTAACCGAGATATTTCTAACCAGGTTATCCATGAACGCCTCCTCGAGAATATCTGCGAAGGAGGCATTCAACGGCTTAAAACTATAATTCTCCACAGCGTTAATCGAGAACAAGCCTATCCCGCTATCGGTAACCATGATCTTGACCGTAGTATTATTGGGTAGTTTTTCGATTAGCTCAGCAACTTTCATTCCCTTACTATTATTATAGGAGGTGGTGTTTTCAAGGGTGATATTCGGGTTTTCACCGTTTAATGCTGTATTCAACTGTAATGTGAATGATATGAAGCTTCTAAGCGATTGATTAACTGGGTGCCTTATAACTCCGAAGGAGGGAATACTCATACCATCCAGGTTTTCCAGGATTACACCGCTTGATGCTGATAGGTTTAGAGATGATATAATAAATATCATTATTAAAAGTACTAGGCCTAACTTATTCAGGTAGTGTTTCATCAAAGAATTGTTTATTCCAGCATGTATATACGTGGGCATGGATTAATTACACCAGATATATTGTTTGTTTAGCAGGGTTTTTATTTTTGGGTGAAAAACTTTTGGCTGTTGAAGGAGTAGTTTAACTTGTTTCGACATTACTCTCAAAGTTATTTTTCTCGAGTATGTAGGGTTTTTATTTTAAGGTAGTATCTACTTCTACGTGTTTTAATGCTGTTCTGGATTTGTAAAAATAAGTGTTTCTTGTGTTGTGTTAGTGTTGTTTTTCTTCTATGTGTTCCTTGTTTGTTTCTTTGTATTTGATGTGTTGGCTTAGTATTTGTCTTATTTTTTCCTTGTCTTTACTTGTTGGTCTTCCCTGGAATTGTATTATGTCTAGTACTTTGTAGCCCTTATCCTCCAGTATTTCCTTCATTTGTTTCGCTGCTAGTCCTCCCCATCCATAGCTTGATATTATTACTACTTTTTTACCAGTGTTTGGTAGTCTGCTCGTCATTATTGTTAGGAAGGCGTGTATTGGTGGTACTATTCCTGTATCGTAGGTTGCTCCGCCTATTATTAGTAGGTCTGAGTCGATCACGTCTGTTAGTATGTTGCCCCAATCGCTGTGGTGATTGTCGGTGAAGGGGTATACTTTAACCTTGCATCCATGCTTAGCTGCCTCGTCTACGGCGGCCATTACTGCTTCTTCAACTGCTCCATACATTGATGCATAGATCACAGTTACCTTCTTCCTGCCCACGGCTTTAGCTGTGTCCTCATAGTATTTAACGATGAATTCAGGGTAATTCCTCCAGACTAATCCATGGGCTGGAGCTATGATTTTAATGTCTAGGTTTAGCTTCCGGAGCTTCTCGATGTTTAACGGTATGTTTCTACGGTGGAACCCGATCACTGTTACTAGGTATTTTTTAACGTAGAACATGTACTCGTTAATCTCTTCTTCATCGTCATCGAAGATCGTTCTGGGTATACTGTATCCTCCGAAGGCATCGCATGTTAATAGTGTCTTAATGCTCGGAATATAGGTGAATATTGTCTCGGGCCAGTGTAGCATTGGTGCATGTATGAATAATAGCTTCTCACCACCAACTACTAATTCCTCACCATTCCGGACCGGCTTAAACTTCCCGATCTTGAAGCCGTGTAGTTTTTCGAGTAGCGTCTTAGCCATCGGGTGCCCTAGAACCGTGATCTCCGGGTTCTCCCTTAGGATTAACGGCGTAGTACCACTGTGATCAGGCTCCGCATGATGGGTAACGAGATACTTGATCTCCCCTATATCGACTAGCTGCCCAAGGGCTTCCAGAAACTCCCTCCCATAATTCTTCTTCCAGCCATCGAATAATACGGCTCCCTCACTAGTCTTCAACAAGTAAGCATTATAGGTTATCCCCTCGGGTATGTGCCATGTACCCTCGAAGAACTCCGTCCTCTGATCATTCATTCTGAGAATATATAAGTTCCCAGTAATCCTGCGGACAATGTATCCCGCCATAACCGTACACCACTACGATTATCTAGGAGAAACGTATTCTTATTGAGTTATAATGTATTAT
>WAON01000141.1 GCA_015521265.1 Desulfurococcales archaeon | reverse complement strand
AGATGTGTATAAGAGACAGAGTATACACCGGTTTTTTCAGCATACCACTAATTTCTAACTGATAATATGTAGTATTAGAGAAACCGGTTAAGCTATATTCTGTATAGTTGTGGATATCCAAATTTAATGTAATGTTAGCATTAAAATTACCATCCCCGGCTATTTCCAAATTTATATTTTTCAAAACAACAGAATCCATATAAACAGGATTAGAAGCTGCGAAAAAAGCTAGAAGCATGATTATTAGAAAAACTAATAATTTCAAAACTCTTCACCGCAGATCCTAGGTAATAAGTATATGACCCCGTCTCGAGCCGAGACTGTTAGGGCATTATTTTCAACATAGAACCTAGCTACTATCGCTGCTATTAATGCATCGGCTTCATCCCTCGTCAGCTTTCTCTTCAAATCTATTTCTATACCAGTATTCTTTAATAGTTCATCTAGGCTTCTACAACCACTCGATCTAAGTGCACTCTTCGGATGAGTCTCGATCACCGGTATACCGTTATCTTCAAGTATCTTCTTAATCCTAACAGCCCTATCTACAAGCGGCTTCATCGTCCTCCAGCCCGGGGGGAGGACTGGGTATCCATGTTTCTTCATAAGTATGTCTACTTCCCGATAAGTCTCTGCATGGGCTAGTGGTGAATCAATAGCTACAGCTACCGGCTTATACGATTGGATCAAGCCAATGATCTCCTGGTCACTATGCATTATACCGATAAATAAAACATTACTATCACTAAGTACTGCAACACCCGTTGGGCGGTGCTGATACGCAGCCAGATCTACTCCTGCAACAACTACCATTTCACTCTCATACCCGGATCAAACCCGATAATCCTCCTATACTCATCAATGAATTCACCGGCTTTCTTCATCCAATCCCATATACCCTTCGGATTATCCGGGTATTCGTCATAGTATAGTTTAACCGCTTGATCCATGTATTTCTTCACAATCCTCAACTGATTTAGAAGAGTCGGCCTGCCCAGCAGTTTTACAAACCTCGTTACACCTCTAACTACTGTATCAACAAGGTTAGCTTTCGCGCCGAGCTCGTAGATTTTTTCACCGTCAACGATCCTATTCTTAATAATCCATTCAAAATCGTTATTCGTAAGCTTCTGGAGATACATCCTCAATACATCTAGACCCGCTTGTTTAGCACCATACTGTCTAAGATATTCCTTATTAGCGCTCCACGTCTTCTCCTCATCCACAGAGCCTTCCTCGAGTGCACCTGCTATTTTCTCAGCTACTATTGTCGCTGCAAGCATTGAGGAACCTATTCCTCCCCCATGTACGGGATTTACAGTATAGGCTGCATCTCCAGCGGCTCCAAGGTTTCTCCATACTAGTGTTGGTAATGGTCTACGGGTTGGTATTATGCCGCCGCCCGCATGGATTAGTTTGCCTTTAAACCTAGGCTTCAAGTATTTGTCGTAGTTGCTCCTAGGATTATATTCGTCGACACCCCAAATAACCCCGAGACCTATATTACCAATCATCCCCCCAGGATCTTTCGGGAATAGCCACCAGTACCCGCCTGGGGCTATTACCGTATTGAGATAAATTACTGCATAGTCTTTATCCTCGCTCTTAACCGGTTCTTCGAGTTCGAGTACTTCGCGGTAAGCTATGTTGAAATCTGTCATGTAGGGCCTCTCAGCGATAGGCCATTTATCCGGCGGTAGCCTTGATCTAATAGCTGGTTTTGAACCGCTAGCGTCTATAAATGCTTTAGCCTCTACATTGATTGTTCCGGGCTTGCCGATCGGTTTAACCCTTAGCGACTTAATATAGTCATCCTTAACCTCAACGCCGAGCACTACATGGGCATCTAGTAGTTCGGCTCCAGCTTCTTCAGCCCTCTTCAACAGCCATTGTCCAAACTTTATCCTATTAACACTAACACCTTCACCCGGAACAGTAATACTGTATTCTTCGCTTGGACTATAGATCTTGACACCCTTATAGTAGTGATCTATTACGTCTTCAGGCGGCTTCCAGCCAAGCTCCTCGAAGTGGTGTACTCCTATAGCGTCTCCACAAGTCTTATCCCCAATCCTGCTCCGGGGCTTACTCTCAATAATAGCTGTCTTATAGCCTTTCTTAGCTAATACATATGCAGCGTTAAGCCCGGCTACACCTGCCCCAACAACTACTGCATCATACTTCAACTAGATCAAACCCCTAATAATCATGCTTAGTTTTATCCTAGTATTTGTAATCAGACTAATTTTAAAATAAGTATATCTACAATGTATAGGTTGATGAATAGTTGTGGTGTGTGGTTTGCTATGATTACACACGTTGAACAAATTATCGGGTTAACGCCTATCTATAGGATCATATCGCTTAGAACAGGAGTTGGTAAAACTAGTCTTGGGACAAGCCTAGTATCAGTCTTAAGTAAGAAGGGTGTTAGGCTAGCAGTTATTAAACAGACTCATGAGAAAATAATTGATCCATTAAGTGATAGCGGTAGATACTGGAGAGCTGGTGCTGAATCAGTAATAGTCTCCAGCCCAGATGCTACAATGGTTTTAAGGGAAGAATTCACTAGTCTTCGAGAAATCGTTTTAACTATGAAGTACCACCCACTAGTAATCGCCGAGGGCTTCCGGGGAGAACCTGTTGGTAAAGCTATTGGAATAGTTGAAGATTCTTCAGAAATAAACGCTTTGATTAGGGAGGACAAGGGGCTCTGGTATATTGTTAGTAATGATGTAGATGTTGTTGAGAATGCTAAGAGTATAGGCTATAACGCATTGTTAATGGATGAAATAGAATCACTAGCGGGCGAGATCTATAGTGATGCAGTCCAATTAATAGCTTCAAGGTTTAAGGGCGATCCAGATATGTGCGGCGTGGGGTCGTGGAGTGAGCTAGCAGAGAAAATACTACACGGACTAGCATTACCATACGAGTGCCCCTACGCATACCCCTTAAAAGTATTGATTGACGGTCAGATTGTAGAGATTGATCCTAGGGTTGCAAGGATCGTGGCGAGCATTCTCGAGGGATTCGTAGCAGGATTAATTGGTAGTAGTGCTAGGCCTAAAAAGATAGAGATCAGTTACGAGCTCGGGGAAAAACAATAATTTACTTCATGGTAGGGTTTTCAACAGCATGCCTTCAACGATTACAGGGTTAAACCTAGATGCTAGATTTATTGCTTCCTGAAGCCTGGTCGAGCTACTGCTGTAGATTGTGAATAGTGGTTCTCCACGGTTGACCCTGTAGCCGATCTTCTTGTGCAGGTATACTCCAGCACCCTTATCGAATGGGGCCCCAGCAGCTCTGGCAATAGTTGTTATGGCCGCGTTATCAATATATGTTACAGCTCCCTCGATTGGTGATTCAATAGTGTATGTGTGTGACCCTATTGGTAAGTCTTCCGGTTTCACATTAGGGTCTCCGCCCTGTGCCTCTATTATCTCT
>WAON01000140.1 GCA_015521265.1 Desulfurococcales archaeon | reverse complement strand
CCCATATACAAAATACATGATTAATGGTGAGAAAAATGGCCACGAGACCACCGTGCAAAAAACCAGTAAAAGTAGTTACGCCAAGCGGTAAGGAAGTAGAACTAATACCTAAGAAGGTATGGCCGCTAAGCCCCAAAGCACGTAAAGGAGTAAAAATGGGGCTCTTCCAAGACCCAGAAACCGGCAGGTTCTTCAGGAGGAAGGTTCCAGACGACTACCCGGTATGCGGTTGAAGAAGGATTTTTCCCTAAAACATTAACCATTTTTAATTTAAAACATTAACCCTCATATTCCAGTATACACTCGTATTCATACCTATCCATAACGTATTTATCTCTACGGCGAGTATTTATTGTTAGAAAAAGTTCCTCCATGGGAGAGTGTATAGTATGGTAAGCCTTGAAGTAGAAATTGCTGGTTTAAAGATGAAGAATCCACTCATGAACGCCGCCTGCCCGATCAGCCGGGATGCGAACATGATGATGGCTCTAATAGACCACGGTGTGGGAGCTGTACTTGCGAAGACCATTAGCGTTAGGCCGGCAATAGTCCCGAGGCCTAGTATGGGAGTTGTTGATCGCGGTGTTGTTAGGGCACAGATATTGAAGACTTATGGGCCCGGCGATGTTAGGATCGTTAATGCTGATAGTGGAAACTACAGGTTCATATATGCACTGCTAAACGCTGAGCTGTGGAGCGATGTACCTGCTGAACACTATTTCGAGCGGGAATACCCGATTGTTAAAGAGTATGCTGAGAAACATGGAGTACCATTCTTCATAAGCATAGGCTATAAGCCGCATGAGCTGCAATTACTTGGACCGAAATGTCAGAAGGCTGGTGCTGATGCAATCGAGTTCTCAACCCACTATATCGGCAAGGATTATAGGCCGGTTGTTGAAGCTGCTAAGGCTTTGAGGGAATCAGTCGATATACCGATCTTCGCTAAGCTGAGCCCCTTCACGCCAAACATACCGGAGCTTGTAAAGGAGCTCGAGAAGGTTGGTGTTGACGGCATTGTTGCAACAAACACTATTGGGCCAGCACTACACATCGATATCGAAACAGGGCTACCAATAGTCGGCGGCCCGAATGGTTATGGATGGATGAGTGGGCCAGCGCTGAAACCCCTCGCATTAGCTGTTGTTGCTGAAGCAGCTAAGAATACTAAGCTCCCAGTCATCGGTGTTGGAGGTATTAGTAAGGGTACAGATGTAATAGAGTACTTCATGGCCGGGGCCTCAGCTGTACAGATCTGTACGGCGGCATTGATCGAGGGGTTAGGAGTATTTAGGAGGATTGAGAACGAGATAAAGAACTGGCTGAAACGCCATGGCTACGACAGTATACTAGACGTTAAGGGATTAGCTCTGAAACACCTAGGCCCAGAGCCTAGGAGGGTTTGGGCTAAGCCCCCAGTAGTAGATCCGAGGAAGTGTATAGGTTGTGGATTCTGTGAACAAGTATGTGACTACGACGCAGTCCACGTCGTACCGGATGAGAAGGGTAAGCGTGTAGCAGTAGTAAACGTAGACCGCTGCTACGGCTGTGGACTATGTACTAGCGTATGCCCGACCCGGGCAATACACTTCGAGGAAGAACTCTAAAACAATCCTTTTTATCCTCTCTTCCTTAACTTCTCCTCTCCTTAATCAACAATAATGACACCATTACCAGTACTCCCGTGATCGAACCGCATATAATTAATGGACTCTGCAGCGCGTTAATCAATCCATCACCATTATTATCACCTGTAATTGCTCCACTATTACTCGCAAGTACTCTCCCATTATACGCGTTGATGAATACTTCCCAGTACTGATCACCCATAACCAGTAATACCCAATATATAGGGTATAATCCATCATTTAATACTGCGATGTATTTTTTGATCATGGTTTTAAAGCTATGACTATATTTCAAACCTGTTTTATCCAGCGCGATTCGTACCGCTTCACTATTATTAATCCTCCACCCCAGCCTCCTCCAACTACCACCCTGAAATTGTCGTAGAAAACCTGCATAGTTATCGTAGAACAACATGTATGCATCCCCGACATCCTCGAGTCTCCCTCGTAGCATTAAACCCCAAACACCGTTCTTGCGTAGGAGGACTAGGCGTGTACCATTATACGTAATATATCCGGTACTTGGTTCAATGCTGAAGCCTGTACTAATTAAACTGGATAGAGATTCGTTTACAAGCCGGTTTACATCCTCTGCTAACTCTTGAACACTACTATGGTTTACAGTGTCCGTAGCCAGCCGGGCGTAGATTCCAACGATAAATAATCTCTCGGCATTGGTTAGGATCCTAGCAGATATGTAGATCCTCTTCCTTAGGCTCCAAGAGAGACTGATTGATACATAACTAGTGTTTAAATACGCTGTTTCTTCCTCCATGGAGGGTTGTAGGTTATAATTAATTATTAGATCGTATAGTATTGGTAACTTATTCTTCATGTAGCGGAGGG
>WAON01000139.1 GCA_015521265.1 Desulfurococcales archaeon | reverse complement strand
GTATAATATATCGGAGATGATAATCCTAGGTTTTGAAGGGATTGATTAATATAGCTAGCGATTTTTGAATGAATACGGAGAACTGTATTTATTGTTAACGATTTAACTTTATCTAATGTGAATTCAGTAGTATATTCCCTTGCTGGTATAGGGTCTATTGGGTCGTACTCGTAGAGAAACGTCATGTATTCTTTATCGAGAGCGTCTAGGAGTATTGTTAGTAGTTCATCTGTTCTTGCATGGAGTACGAGTATCGTTGTTCCCGATACTATTGATAATGCTAGTTTAAATTCTGGGTCTCGACTAGCTGTTTGGTAGAGTATTTTTATTAGTTTATTTATTTTTTCTTCGAATTCATTCTTGTTAGACGAGTCTAGGAGAGTGATTATTAGTAGGGGTGTTTCACCGCTTCTATTACCTCTTCCAGCTTCAGCTCTTCCACTCATACCTATTTCATATTCTTTGACGAATAATGTATTCCTGGAAATAGTTTTCTTCCAGTGTATGAGCCTAATAGGGTCTCCTGGTATATAGTATCTTACTCCGCGGTAATCACCGAACCATTTAAGCCTCCTCGAGGGGAGCCTGCCTATTATTGATTCCAGTAGTGGCTTGATAAATGAAGCCGAGTAGCCGGGGATATTGAGTAGCTCACCCAGCAGTTTTTCCGCTGTTTCCCTAGTTAATGGTATTTCTTCAATTATTTTCTCCCCCTTCCCCCTGATGATTACTGCTTCACCGCTTAGTGTTTCAATAATGCTTTTCAGGAGTCCTTTGCGACGAGCGGAGGCTTTTATATCCCTTATGATCTCGGGTATCTGTGGTAGTACAGTTACCGTATTCTTAGACATGTATAGTCTACGGGAGGATATGTTCCATTTATCCCTTAAATAAACCTCTAAAGATAGATCGTGTTTACCAACACTATTTATTGAATAGTAGACTACTTTGTATCCTTTTAAGTCTTCGTGGACATCTTTGATCAGTGAATTATTTATGTAATAGTCGATCACGTATTTGTTATTAGGTTTTTCTACGTTAAATATGAAGGAACCTTTTTTATTAACAATTAGTTTTCTGGGTATGTGTATGGGTTTTATAGTTATGTTCTTCATCTTCGTGTAGTGGTAGGCTGCAATCATTATTATGGAGCTAAAGCCTATTACTATTGGGATAATGTATAGAGGAATGATAGGGACAAATATACTCAACGATATTAGTGTTTTAATAAATATTATTGAAGTATTTCCTAAATATGTCGTTCTCAACGGGGATTGATCAACAAATAATGGTAGCGAAATAATGAGTAGAAGCGATGATAAAGCTATTAAGCTTGGAAAAACTGATAATCCTAGGGATAATCCAAGTATTGGGTACGGCCCGATATATTTACCTGAGGAAAACATTGTTATAAGTAGCAGTATAGTTGTTAGACCAAGTAGAACGGGTGCTAGAACTATTTTTGGATTAATTATTGGAGCGGTGAAGGAAAACATTGATGCGAGGATGTAAACGTACAGGTACCATAGGGGGATGCTTCTCTTCGTTGTACGCCCGGTAATGTAGAATAGAACTGGTAGACTTAGTATGTATAAGGTTATACTGAGGAAGTTTTTATCTAAACTATTAATTCTGCGGTATAGGTCCGTCCTCCAGAGCTCTATGGGGTTGAGTTTAAGGTTTCCTATATATAGATAGATCTTTGGGGAGAACTTTTTAATTAGTCCGATATTTCTGCTAAATAATTTGTTTTCTAGTATTCTGAGTGATGATAAATACACTATCTTACTATTGTTGATCATCGCGATAAATCCTACACTAATATTGCCCATGGGTTCGCCTAGTGTATATGTATGATCATTATTCTCATCAGCATATGCGTAATCTGAGGATTTTATTAATGATAGTATTCTATGGCTGGAGTAGACCATGATCGGGTGGACGTAGCTTCCAATGACTCTACCACCTGTATATGTGAGGATCGGCTCAAACCTATTTTTATCATAATGGTATATATCATCAATAATGTAGTATTTTTGGAATATAATCTTGATACCTATTTTCTCTAAAAAGAACTCGGCATAACCTCCATCATCGAGTATTACTAGTGTTATATTTCGTTTTAAAAGTTTTAATAAAGATATACTAACGTTATCACTAATACTTTCTCTTAGTGGTATTATTATTACCCCACTATCAACGTTTCCAAGCTCACTGTTATAGATTAGTATTTTGTCGGAATTCCTCATAAGTAAGGAGTAACCGTTATTGCTTGTATTTAAAGGGCTGTAGGGGGTTGTCGTCGGTAAATTGATTATTACTGCGATGCTTAGTATGATAATAAATGATAGCAATAGCTTACCCGTTTGGCTTTTAAGCATTTATTACCCACCGGTTAAAACTATTAATAGCCTATAAAGTATTATCGTAAGGAATACTGTAAACAGTACCATATCTATTAAATGGACCCCTTTTACTCTCCTTAATTCACTCCCAAAACCTGATATTAAGAAGTAAAGGAGTATTGCAAATGATGTATAGACCTCGGGATTTTCTACATGAAGTAATACTAGGATAACGTTTCCGAGAAGTATGAATAGCCCGAGTAATAATATATCTTCATCAAGTTTTCTCAATAATTTTTCCCTCAATCATATATTTTTCATTATCTAGATCTTCGCGCGTTATGAGGAATACTTTGTCTATACTTTCTAGAATAATTTGTAGTATAATTAGTCTTAGCGGGTTTAGCGGGCCCTTAATGTATTTACGTATAATTGGAGTTAAACCTTCAAAAATTATACGTAGTCTATCCCCGCTCTTTTCCACATTAATTCCTCTAGATATTCCCAGTGCTTGTAGTTTTACTCTAAGATCATTTTCACTTTTCCCAGTAAAGTTTTGACTGGAATATAGTGTGAGATAGGGTTTATCCCCTACTGCTCCAATACCTATCATTAATTTATCACAGTCAAGGTATTCTTCGGAAATAGTTATAAGTCCTCTTGACGGACAAGTATAGATAACGTGTTTTTGGTTTAAGCCTAAGTCTTCTAGCATTCTATTATAATGGTTTATCGTAATGAGAGCATAGTTTGAAAGCACGTCTTCTAATGGACTTGTTACTGTTACGCCAAGCATTAATATTACAAATCCATAAATCATCGATGAAAAACCTATTCCTGCAACCATATAATTATTTATAATGAAGCCTACAATTGTGAAAATTAGTGAAGCTATTATGATGTTAAAACCTAGTATAACGTATTTCCTATTCAACGAATTCCCCTACTTTGGAACATCTATCTCTGAGAGCAGTTTGTCGATGACGCCTAGAGGCGTTATACCCCTTAGCTCATACTCCCTTTTTAACACGATTTTATGAGGTATGACGTATCTAGCGGTTGTTTTAACATCGTCAGGTATTACATAGTCGCGATTATTGATTAAAGCATATGCTTTAGATACTCGGTATAGGTGAATTGTCGCACGATGACTGGGTCCGATCATTACTTCATCTGAACTTCTTATCTTTGAAACTAGTTTTACGATGTACCTGATGATCTTTTCATCGACGAATATATTTGTATCAATAAATTCCCTAATTCTGCGGAGCACGTCAATTGTTGATACGGGATTGATCTCGGGCTCGGACTTGTAGAGTTTATCGGAATGCGTAGCTATTAGTAATTCTTCAGAAGGATCATTGTATTCAACGTGTAGCCTTGTCCAAAAGCGGTCTCTCAGAGTGATCGTTAATGGATAGACCCCTACTTCAACATCAACAGGTACTTCAGTAGCAAATACGTGAAAGGGATCTGGAAGCCTATGTGTTACTCCATCAATACTTACCTGGTTTTCAGCTAATGCCTCGAGGAGGGCTGATTGAACCCTTGGAGGTGTTCTGTTGAGCTCGTCAAACATTAGAAAGTTTGCGAATACCGGGCCTTCTATAAATGTCCTAGTACCGTCTAGTCGATAAATATAGTAACCTGTTAGATCAGTCGGTAATAAGTCCGGATTTCCCTGTACACGTTTGAATTTCCCCTGAAATACTTTAGCAATAGATTTTACAAGTAGGGTTTTAGCAGTACCAGGTGGGCCTTCTATAAGTATGTGTCCTCCAGCATATATTGTGGATAAGACAATCTTAATCTCATCTTTCTTTCCAACAATGACTCGTTCGAGTTCTTTGAGGACTTTACGAGTTATTAACTCTATTTCATTAATATCCATTGCTTTATATCACCGGTTAAATGCATGTGTCTAGCTGTTTAATCTGTGGATTATTATTTTCTTGATCATGAGTAGTCTCCCTAATTAAGATTTAATTAAACCGTGTAGGACGCTGTCTTTAATCTTTTTCCATATTTCGCTACGGTAGAGTATTGATGCTATTAATGCTATAAAGCCCGTTATTATTGTTATATTCATAGTCAGCATTATGAAGGGTAGTGGTGTACCCGTTGTCTTCCCTCCCTTGCCTATTTCTGTGAAAATACTTCTTATATTCCTAATGTTTTCATCGATATTCCTTGTAGAAGCGAATAAGGATACCCGGATATACATTGTTGTTTCCTTGTTATTGATTATTACCGGGTATTTATAAATTGTATATCCTAGCAATAGTTTCCTGTTATTCTTTAATATGATCATATAG
>WAON01000138.1 GCA_015521265.1 Desulfurococcales archaeon | reverse complement strand
TCATCGTATACGTGTATATGGAAGCCTCTATTACCGGAGAAGGAAACTGTTATTTCCTTATAGC
Source organism: Desulfurococcales archaeon (assembly GCA_015521265.1). Classification (GTDB taxonomy): domain Archaea; phylum Thermoproteota; class Thermoprotei_A; order Sulfolobales; family Desulfurococcaceae; genus WAON01. The sequence continues at coordinate 7,093 of WAON01000138.1, read as the reverse complement.
CTAGATCGTCTTTAAGTATATTTATTAATCTAATAGCTTCGCTCCAACCTTTTCTTATACAGTTGAAATTAATTAATGGATAAACTACTGGTTTTTCCTCTCCATCGCATTTTTTAATTTTACCTTTATAATACTTGTTTTTACTTATACAAATTGACAGTACTTCGCTACAACCCGGAAAATGATCAGAATCAATATCGAAGATTAAATCACTCCCGATCCACTGTTTATCATCCATTTTCTCGGCCGAGGGATCCTCGTAATAAGCTGATGAGTAGTAGAGGTGTAGCGGGGTTTTTTTACGTGTAATGTACTGGTATAAATTATTCATAGATGGGAATGATAAATGGCGTATGTAGACTTGATCTTCTAGTGAATAGATTGCTATTTCCCTCTTGGGAAGATAGTAGGGCTCTTTCAATGGTTTTCTAGAATAATATCTGCGAATTAGTTTTTTCAAAAATACGATATTATTACTCAACTCTGGGTGCGACATAGAATGTCAGCCTACCCCCCATCGGCAGGGTGTAGTCGATTTTGCATGGGACGGCTGTAGCAAAGTAGAAGTCTAGTTCATCGGCGGCTTGTGATGCGGCTGATATGTCTGATAAGTAATCGACTGTATATATCGCCCTTGCCTCTTCTTCCTCAGCTTTGAAATCGATTAATGCCCCGTTCTCAATGCTTAGCTCGATCTCTGCTTCAGCAAGGTCGCTTGAAGCCCTAGCAATCAGTTTTTCTTCATCTTTTTTAGCTATAAATTCTATTGCATCACTAATAGGTTCAAGCTCTTTAACTACATCCCTAAATATTGATGGCGGCATCTTGATCTGTACTTTGAAGGGAATCTTAAGCTCCGGTACTTCTTCAGCTATAGTTTCAAGGCTTGGTATTATAAAGGTACGCCTCCCCCTACCAATGAATACTACTGCTAGCCTGTTCCCCTCGATCGTTTCAAGCTCTAACTCGTCGTTTTTAAGCGCTCTCCTAAGTATTTTCACTAGGTCTTCCATGTTCACCCCTATAACTTCATCCTTCTCATAAACGAATTCGTCAAGACTATCTTTAGGCAGGTTAAAGTCTACCATAACGATTCTGGAAGGATCAATGGCTTTCATCCTTAATCCTTCACTAGTTATTCTGAAAGCTGCTTCATCTATTATCTTCCCAACTGCATTCATTGTGTAGCGCCATGTTCTTGCATCCTTGAATCTAAGCTTCAATATTCAAACCCCCTATAACCGCTTAACAACTAAAACCACGCCTAAATATTATTTATAGGGTAGCAGTATTTTACGTTTTCAATAAATATGTTAAGACGACTCGAGTTCTAAGCTTAGAGAACGTACTAGTTCAACTGCTCTCTTAATCAGTGTTTTTGAGGAAATATGGGGTGGTGTAGAGTAGTAGGCTTCGGTTAAGAGATCATCCAGCTGTTCTAGGAAGCGTCTTAGGAAGTCTTTATCATAACACTTAATACTATTATCCCTCCTCACTCATACTCCCTCCAGACATATCCGCATCTACGACACTTATAGAACCTTGTCGGCGGTTCATCAGCAGCTCGTGTTTGAACCATCCAGTAATAGGCTTCATGGTATCCGCATCTTGGACATGTTACATCTCTCGTTATAGGTAGTCCTCTAACCCTATCCTCATCCCTTACAACGATCAACCTATCCTTCTCGGTATGCTTAATCCTGGTCTTAACCCTATAGCTCTGTAAGTCTTTCTCAGTAGCTTTAACCTTATAGCCGCATCGAGGGCATACTAGGTATATTTCACCATTAATTTTCTGCGGTTTTAAAATCGCTCCACACCGTGGACAAAACCTAGGCAAAGCTAATCAATCCCCTCTACTTGTCGTTTTCGTATTCAATATGTTTCTTCGCTTAATATTCTTAGCGTAGTCTTATCTGCTACATTTTTTAATTTTAAAAGTTTATGTGTTTTGAATAATATATTTAAGTTTTTACAATACTTTTGTTTCAATAGTAGCCTCTGAGAACCTTCAAAGTATTTGTATAAGTGAATTGGTTCTTCATAGTCTTTACCGCAGTTTATATAGTATGTTATTTCGTCTCGTGTCTTCATTTTATGTATTATGAAAACTGGATTTAAGCCTATGGGAAGCCTCTCAACCAGAAATTCCTCTAAAAATTTCGGCGATAAACAGCTAAAGCTATAAAATCCCCTACCCTTTTAACAAGCAAGATCCTCGCTTCCCGCTTCATAACTTCTTCGATACCTCTCTTCTAAACTCATTAAGTATTTTACGAATATTCTCTACAATCTCTACGAGTACCTCTCCCGGATCAGCTCCTTCCTTTAACTTAATAGTAAGCTCTAACTTGTTCTGCAGTGGATGAGGAATCCTATAGGTTGAGTATAGTACTTTTGGATGCTTCATAGCTTCTTTTGATATCAAATTGCCTAGGGTATCGTCTTCACCCATTATTTCTAAGACTAGTTCATCCCTGGTTTGTCTCAAAACCTTTATCTCCATACTGCAAACCCTCTCCCAACATCATTAACGAAATGCAAGCTGTTAATAGTAATAATTTAGAGCTATATTAATATCTTGTTAGGACTTGTTCAGGCGAGCTATGTGGTTTCAAGTATTTCTTTCAGAGCCTTCCTCCACTCTTTTGTAATAATCAATTCATCGTTAATTCTAGCCATAAGGCTTTTTTCCATAGATTCATGAATTATTTCTTCGACGTTTCTACCAGTTAGTATTGAAGCAGCAATTACATAATATTTTGTAGTCTTCCCCTTCAATTTATATCTGATATTCTCTGCGATCACGATGATCTTATTTATTACTTCTACGATAAGATCTAAGCTAGCATCTGTAAAAAGCTCTTCATTATCGTATAATGCCTTATACCCCATATGGTTAAGCATTTCTACTAAGAGTTGTGGTGGGAAGGTTTTACGCGTTGTTTCAACGAGGAGCTGTAAGCTATACTTCTTAGTACCTCTTCCAAAACTAGTAGTTGCTTTATAGTTTTTAGCAATCATTTTTACATGTTCCCAAGCCCTCTTAATATCGGTTTTATAACCGTACATCGTTATTATTAATCCACTATTTGTAATATCGATATCAATTGATTCGACAGCGGGTACTTTCTCTGAGATTATTGTAGCAAGTTCTAAGCATTCATCTCCTTTACATGGTATATGAAAAGTTCTCTTTACGAGGGGCATTTGATCACCGGAACATGTATAAGATGCTGATCTTCCTCTTTTCTACATTACCACATACCGGGCATACTAGTCTATCATCCTGCTTTTTAAGGAAAGAACCACATTTGGTGCAGAATGCTGCTATTACTCCGAGGTTGGGGTCTTTTATTGTGAGTTGGTATGGGTTTGAATTATTTAAAACCCTTGCCCTTACAACATCGCCTACTCGCAATGCATCATACATTGTTTCAAGATACTCTTTACTAGCTTGGGAGACGTGTATTATTCCAGTAAAGTCCGTTGATTTAACATTAGTGTTTTCTATCGAGGTTATATCTATGAATGCTAGATCATTTGATACCGACTCTACAATACCGATCACTATATCCCCCTGCTTCGGTATCCTGGGTTTTCCTTTAATGTGTTTAACGATAATTCTACGATTAACAATATCGATTAATACTTTTCCAAGTAGTTGTGATCGTATTTTGCCTTTTTTATCAATATATGTTCCAGGCCCGGTGAAGTATTCCTCCTCAACGCCTAACTCGTCGCCGGGAAACACTAGTTTTTTAGTTGAAGCCATGCTATCACTCAACCCTTAATTCTCCGCTTGATGATGTAGAATACTGTTTTGATTCTATATATCTTCCTCCTATGAGTAACATACATCATGGGAATAGGAAAATCTATTACTTCACGCCATACTATAGTAGCACCAAAACCCTCCACTATTTCCTCGACAAGTCTATCGAGTCCCTTACTGTATTTATGGATCGTATATATGTTATCAGCTATTTCAAGCGCTTTACGGAGGAATACTAGATCAATGCCTCGACTACCCCTTACAACTCCGAAGGGCGGATTCATTACTACGGTATTGGTTTTACCCATGACTAAGTCTTTAATATCAGATTCTATTAGAACTATGCGTTCATACTTGTTTTCCTCTAAGAATTCCTCGTCTTGAACTAGTATTTCATCATCAATATCAACGGCAATAATTCTTTTTGCACCGAGCATATGAGCCCCAATTGATAAGCGTAGGCTTCCACACCCTAGATCCACTACATCCCTACCCTCTATATCCCCCCTCATAAATGCATTCCACAATATATGAGCCGCAATACTTGGAGGAGTCTCGTATTGTTCAAGTCTTCTCTTAGGGTTTCGGATACTAGGTGTTTTCTCCAGCATTAACTCGAAGGCTTTTTTATCAATCTTCAACACTAAAAACACCATGTATACCCAGCATATAGTGTTCGTGGTGCAGGTTATGGATGGCTACGGCGACTTAATCAGTTTCCTATTCTGGCTATTATTCCTATACTTACTAATACATCCTTGGATGCAGATGAAAGCTCTTAGAAACGCTAGGTTAAGGGTGATAAGGGATATCGAGAGAAAGTATGGATGGAGAGTTATAACAATGATACATAGACAGGAAAGAATAGGGTTTCTCGGACTACCGATTTATAGATATATCGACATAGAGGATTCGGAGGCTGTTATAAGAGCTATACGCAATACTCCACCAGGAACTCCGATAGCCTTGATACTACATACTCCAGGAGGATTAGTACTAGCAGCTTCACAGATCGCGATGGCTTTGAAAAAGCATAAGGGAAGGAAAATAGTTATCGTACCCCACTACGCTATGAGCGGTGGAACACTCATAGCACTTGCAGCTGATGAAATAAGAATGGATCCAGATGCTGTCCTCGGACCCCTGGATCCGCAGTTACAAACACCTAAAGGGGTCTATCCGGCTCCAAGCCTTGTTAAGATCGCCAGGCTTAAAGGCGATAAGGCAAGCGATGAAACACTAATACTTGCAGACGTTGCGGAGAAGGCGTTAAAAGAGATGCAGGACACTATAGTTACACTCCTATCCGATAAAATGCCGCGTGAAAAAGCTGTTGAAATAGCTAAGCAGTTAACGGAAGGATACTACACGCACGACTACCCGATCACGGTTGAACATGCAGAGAAGCTGGGATTACCTGTTTCAACCGATGTACCAAGTGAAGTATACGTATTAATGGAGTTATTCCCACAAGCAATACAGCAGAGGCCTGGAGTAGAATATGTTCCAAGACCACAAGTTCCATATTACCATCACCGCGGCGGTAGAACCTAAACTATTTTTCCATTCTACCCTATATTACCATGGAAAAACATATTCCTTAAGATCCTCTAGTACCATTCTAAACTCGCCTGGAGTTAATACGGGCTTATAGAAATCGGATAGGTCGTCAATGGGTAGTCTCGGACAGCTTGTCACGACGTAGAAGTCTAGGTTTAACCCATTATCGATTGCGATCAGTCTATCCATGTCTAGAATACTTGAAGATACTAGGTATGGCTTGTATCCCTTACTAATGCTTTTCTCATATAGTAGTCTTAATAGTTTAGGCCTATACTGGCCCGGGCTTGAACCAATTATCAATCCTAAACTGTGATATGGAGAGTTTCTAACCTTTTCTACTAGATAATACCTCTTAGCTAATACACTATAGGCTTTCCTAGTATAATCCCTTACAACACCGGTGTAGGGATCATAGATCATTACTGGCCGCTGGGAAGCAAGATAGACCCCTAGCGCGTGGAAAAAACCACCCGCTACAACTAGGAAAACATCAACTTTCCCCTTAACACTATATATAGCCGAAAGTTCACAACCAAGGATCTGTCCCTCCTCCATAACTGGTATTCCAGACTTGCCGATGAATGCATTTATACCCTTCTCCTCGAGGAAATCCCTAATTATAGTTGTTATCGATGTATGCTGTATAGTAGCTACAATTCCTACTCTTCTATAGCCTTCATCTCTAAGCCTCGCATAGATCAATTCAAGCTCTTGCAATGATGGCTTCCTCACATGTTTTGCCGGCAAGTATATTATTCTAACATTACCTGGTAGGTAAGAGTTAAACGGGTACTCGTTATGCCCGATATGTATGATTAGATCTGGCTTCAAACTATTGATCTCAGATACTGGAAGATCACATGCACCATAAGAACCGTGAGCCGAAAAATATACTTCCTTCTCCGAAATGAGGCCTCCATACTTTTCAATTAGGCATTTATAAATATTCTTTAAACCATCCGGAGCTGTAATAAGTATTCTATTATATTCCCTTAAAAGATCACCAATCTCTGGTAGTATATAGTTGTTACAACGCCATTTGTAGCTAGTCAAGATCACTTCACCGTGCAATCATATATTTTACTGTATAAATCCTTCTTAACCCTCCCCCACACACGCTTATTAACTAGGAATTTATAGAAATTCGTCAAATACTCGTGGATTCTACCGGGTTTATCAATTATTTTGACAAGTCTATCTATTAATTCTTTAAGGCTTGTAGCTTCAATAACAGCTTTAGAAGGATAATCAGTATATTTCCGGTATTCTGGAAGAGTAATTTTTGCAACCGCAACACTATTTAATCCAGCTTCTATAGAAGTTAATCCCAGTTCTTCATCAAGATTCCTCTCGATGTAAATATGCTGTCTTGATAAGAGGTTTTGAAAGTGGAGGCGGGGCATTAAGGGTAGTCTATGTATTTCTACACAACCCATCTTAGCCCTTACATGCTTTCCGGGTGATACTATTGTGAACGAGATTTTTTTATCATTGACGCAGTTATTCAGTTTCTTTGATAGTAGGAATGGTATTTTCTCGATAATCTCTTGGGATAAGAGCCTTGGTGAATACTTAGAGGTTGATGTGTAAGTCATTATTCTAATAGTATTATCGTTAATTATCCTATTAGTTTCTCGATGAGTTGGTATTTCATCCTCAAAGATGAATTGTGGTAGTATAATTGTTTTTTCCCATGGTATTATGTTTGATATACAAGCAGTCCTGCTATGACATATAAAATAATCTATACTAGGC
>WAON01000137.1 GCA_015521265.1 Desulfurococcales archaeon | reverse complement strand
CTATTTAGAGACTACGGCTGGAAACTGCTTAATGGCCCGGTAATCGTGGATTTGGATGGGAGGAGGTTCTTGTTAATGCATGGGTATAATGGGTTGGAACATACGGAAAAACTTGCTATGGAACTAGTTGGTTTTGAGGGTATTGATGGAGTATTATATGGGCATACTCATCGAGCACTGCTTAAAAGGATAAATAGTCGAATACTACTGAATCCAGGAGAGGTCTGCGGATACCTTACTGGTAAGACTAGTTTTGCAGTCCTCGATACTTCAAGGCTTGACGCAGTGGTTAAGTGGTTGTAGGTTTATCTGTTTTCATCCTATGGTTAAATATCTCCTAGTATTATAACACTATATTGTAAGGCTATGCTACCCTTGCGGAATGGGTGTTTTCCGTGTCAAGTGGTAAGAAGCTTAAGAGTGCTAGTGTCCCGGTTGATGAAGCTGGTATGCAGTATCATTTAATGGTTAAGCCCGGCGATGTTAGCCGCTACGTGTTATTACCCGGTGATCCGGGCAGGGTTCTAAGGATTGCTAAGTATTGGGATAAGAAGTGGAAAGTTGCAGAGCACCGGGAGTATTTGACTTATAGTGGTAAGTATAAGGGAGTCTTTATATCAGCTACTAGTACCGGCATTGGTGCTCCATCAACAGCTATAGCTATAGAGGAGCTCGCCCGAGTAGGCTCGGACACGTTTATACGCGTGGGTACCACGGGGGCTTTGAGGAGGGATATAGGGGTTGGAGACTTAATAATATCTACTGGAGCAGTCCGGTTAGAGGGTACTAGTAAGCAGTACGTTATACCGGAGTACCCGGCGATAGCTGATCTAACTGTTACCCTTGCACTAGTAGCTGCTGCTGAAGAGCTCGGAGTAAAGTATCACTTGGGATTAACCGCTAGTAGCGACAGCTTCTATGTTGGACAGGAGAGGCCCGGCTACCGGGGCTATCTACCACCCTTCCAGAAGGGCCTCGTGAGCTTCCTTAAGTCCGTAAACGTGTTAAACTTCGAGATGGAGGCTGCAACGATCTTCACTCTTGCAAACGTTTATGGTTTAAGGGCTGGAAGTGTTTGTGCAGCGATAGCTAACCGTGAAACCGAAGAATTCATAGTTGATGCAGGGGTCGAGGATGCTATCCGTGTTGCTAATGAAGCAGTTAAGATATTGAGTGAGTGGGATGAGTTGATGGAGAAGGCTGGGAAGAAAGTTGTTGTGCCTGGGATAATTACTAAATGGTGGGAGATGAAGCGGAGTTAGGGGTAATTAGTGGTGAGGAATAAGAAGATCCATATTGCAGTTGGGAACTTGAACATTGATATAACGATGTATGTTTCAAAACTACCTGGGCCTGATGAAGCAGTAGTAGCTGATGACTTAAATATTGGGCCTGGCGGGGCTGCATCGAATTATGCGGTAGCCGTATCGATCTATGGTCATAAGGCGTACCTGGTTGCTTCATCATCCCTAGACCCACTAGTAGATAAGATACTTCAACAGCTCGGGGAGAAGGGTGTTGATACAACTTTCGTTAAGAGAGTTGAGAGCCCGCCGGGCATTGTATCAGTATACATTATACCGGGCGGGGAGAAGCTGATGGTTAAGTATCGCGGTGCTAATGAGCTCTTATCCCCGAATGATGTGCCCCGTAAATTACTGGGGGAGGCTTCAATAATACATATTGCGAGCGTTAGACCCGAGATCGCGGGTGAGATAGCAGAGCGAGCCGTAGATCTGGGGATACTGGTAAGCTACGATCCAGGGGCTTACGCGTTAACCAATCCCGGCAAGATACTCGAGGTGTTAAGATATGTATCAATAATATTCCTTAACCGGAGGGAGGCTAAATCACTTGCAAAATATGATATAAGCTCGTTGCTGGAGAAGGGCCCGTTAATGATTGTTGTTAAGAAGGGGCCTGGAGGGGCATTCGTTGTAACACATGGTGGGAAATACTACAGTGGAATATCAAGGCCATTAAAACCACCGGTAGACTCAACTGGAGCCGGCGATGCTTTTGATGCATTCTTCAACTCAGCCTATCTAGACTACAAGGATCCAGGCCGTGCATTAACCTATGCATTAGCCGCTGGTGCATTAAAGGTTACTTGTCGTGGTAGCCAGCTCTGCTGGGATCGCCAGTTATTCAATAAACAGCTTAATGAGACTAGCGTTGAAGTACTCAAAGAACCTCCTGAATGGTTATTAGAGGACTAAGACGAGTTGAACTGTACAGTTACCCGCTTGCTTAAACCCGAGGAATCTGGGGGTTGTACGCAGCTACTTGAGAAACTTGACAATGTTTCCTCTATGAATAAAGCATGTAAAACCTATGTAGTCGTGGATGATTTCTCCGAGAGTACTCTTCTAACACTATATTTGTTGAAGAGATGCGGTAATCTCCGCATGATAGCTTATAGAATTGGGCTGTCAATGCTTCTAAAAATGATCCTCCTACTCGTTAAGCTGAAGGATCTTCAAACAAGGATCAAGTTGATCGAGGATAAGTTTAAACGAAATATGGGTAGTAGTGAAGATTATGAAAAGTACCAGGAATTATTATCGAGTAGGGAGGAGATTCTGCCTAAAATAACCGGTTTCTGGGAGAAATACCCGGATGATTTCGATTATCTCTACCAGTGTATATTATCTATGGAAACCGATCAGGAGGAAGCTGTGAAAAGCGTTGTTCTTATGATTAATGAGTATAATGAGGAGACTATTTGGCTTAGGAACAGTATTGTTAGGGATATGGGTCTTCAAGGCTATAATATTCTATGGATTAGAGACTTGATATCCAGTATTGATAAGTTAAGGATTGACAACCTCTCAATTGTATCGAAGTTTAAATTGCTCGTGAAGTATTTGAAGCATTTAGGCTGCGGGAGGATACTTGTAGTTGATGGTTCTGAGTATTCGGTGCTTGTAAGCTTGTTGAATAGGAGTGATGTGGTTGTTGTCTAGGCTAGGGATCGATGAACTCGTTTGGCTCAACTATTTGGTCATGGTTATCATTTATTAGTATTTCTAGTAAACTACCATGATCGCTTGTCTGATAAACTACAACGGTAACATAGACTACGTGTGGTGTATAGCCTAGTAGTTTTGTCAAATTTATATATCCCTCGATTACTTCTCCGCTTGCTGATCCAACCCCGTTATTAACTGGTTCATCCCCTGCTTTAAACCAGCCAGTCCAACCATTTGATCCCTCGTATCCGAGGTAGAAAGTATAGTTCATAATGCTACCATTCTTTTTCCACGGCGGCTGGATCGTTGTATTCGAGAGCTTCAATGCTACTATTATGAATACATCTACATCATCGCTTGGTTTATCCGTTGCTATGTATAAAACCCCTTTGCTAGTGAGCTTGCCCCATAAGTGCTGGATGTAGGTGTTATTCTTGTTGGTGTAGAGTGTGCAGTTACAGTCTAGTTTTCCATCCATTTTGAATGGCTGATTGGCTGGGGGTGGTGTTGGTGGAGGTGTTGCCCCCGTTATTGTAGCTAGTGGTGGTATGATCTTGTACTCGGCCTTGTTACCCAGTGTATCGGCTACCTCAACTATAAAGGAGTAGTTGCCCTGGGTTAGTGGGATTTCAGCTGTGTAGAAATTATTGGTGCCTAGTGGTTGTGCTTTAATAGTTGTATTGAGGACATCGTTATGATATACTTGGATTTCTATGTCTGATATACCGTTTAAGTCGTAGGCTTGTAGGTAGAGTACTACATTATTAGACGGGTTATATGGATCCCTCCAAGCATATCTTACAGTTGGGGGTGTGTCATCTACTATATTGTACTCGCTGATTATATTTGAGAGTATTGCCTTGGCTTTGTTGAATGCATATATGGATTTAGTATCCCACCACTCGTTTCCATCCCAGTAGTAGTAATCGCTTCCTTCACCCTTCAAGATCCAGTCTAGTGCTTCACCGAGTTCTACGCCGTTGTATCCGGAAGATTTAACTGTTACATAATAGTTTACTGCTTCAACGTAGAGACCCCACCTCTCCTGATCAGGCCCATTAGTATCTGGGTAGTTCCACATTGCGAACAATGGGTCTCCCCAAGTCCCCATAGTCTCCCACGATCCCGGTTCAACCCAGATCTTTGAGAACCTGTATCCCGTATCATTTAATGGATTATACACTTTGGCTAGGTATTCGTCTAAGCCTATTACTTTTATATAGGAGAGGGATGGGTCGCTGTGTATTTTTTCCAGGAATCCTAGGAGGTAGTTTACATAGTAATCGATACCGTTGTTATGCATTGGCCAGCCATTCTCCCCGTCATGGACTATTACCATTATGAAGGGCCTCTTCGGATCGGTGTTGTATTGTTGGAAGTGTTTTATCTGGCTTATGAGGTAGTCTATGCTTGTACCACTCATCTCTGCCTGTGACATGTGCCTATACCTTACGAAGACGACTATCCTAGATCCATTGTATTCAACTACGTGGGGCCTGAATACTAGTTGCGGCGATATAGCCCAGTCCCAGTCTCCGGGGTTAGGGTTTCTAATATCTATAGGGTTTGGCTGAGGCTGGAAGCCTGAATTATAGCCTTTCGTCGCCCTTAATACTTGCTCGCTATCTACAACTATCCATTTATACCCGTGTTTTACTATGTAGGGGATTATTTCGGGTGAGTATGATTCTTCTATGGGGAAGAAGCCTGGGCCCGAGTTTACTCCGAAGTTGTTCATTATTATCTCCCTATGCTTCTCGATTTCTTCATCAATGTCTTGTCCGAAGCTTGCCCTTGCTAGTAGTGGGAATATTGGGTGGTAGTAGCCGGCTCCTAGTATTCGTAGTCTCGGTAGTCCTAGGCTTGTTTCTGAATTAACCGCTTGGATCCATTTATCCTTCCATCCACAGTAGAGGCAGTTATCCCACTTCTTCTCCTCTAATTCGTTTAGTTGTTGTATTAGGGTACCCGTTATATCTACTTGTAAGGCTTCATCGCCCGTCATGTTTAATGCTACACTCGGTATCAGGTTCTTGTATACGTTAACCCTACTCCTCCAAACATCTGGGAGCCATTCTGGACAGTTGGGTGATTCTAGTAGTTGTGTTATTGACCCATTTATATTGTATAGTGGTTGGTGTATGTGTATTATCCAGGAAACATAGAATGGTACATTGTTTCCACTACTTTCATCGTTAGTAACCATACCGCTTCTATTATTGTATACCGTGTTGTTTAGGGAGTGTGGGAGGGATGTTATGAGTAGTGCAAGTGTTAGTATGAGTATTAATACGGTGGTATTTCGGTGCAATACTTATCCCACCACGTATTATTAAGGAGGGCTTTATCACCTTAATATAGCATTTGAAGACTCTAACGGTGATAATTCTTGGAGCGCCCCGTAAAGGTTTATCGTAATAGTGATGTTGAGAGAATAGTAGCTGCAATACCAAGTGGGCATTATCATACTAGGTTCGCTATCTACCTTAATGATCAGGTCATTGTTTTGCAGGAAGCAACTATTGCAGCATTAGTCCGTGCATATGCGTATACAAGTATTCATCCAACTCGTAGGGGGGTAATACTTGAACGTAGGAGGCTTAGTAGGGAATCGAAAAAGCAGGGTTTCGCCAGTGATCAGTTACTAGAAGTTCCAAATAGTGAAATGGAAGCCGTTGAAATAATTGATAAAATAATGGGCAGATGATGTGTATTGGTTAAATACTATGAAGACCCCGATACTTGTAGATTAGTAAGTATAATTGTCAACGTGTTGAGGGATTATTTTAGCTATATTGATATTGAGCGTGTAAAGTGTTATCGTAGTAGGGGTTCTCGTAGTGGGGCGTTAGCCAGGATTCATGGTTTGCCGCGGATATGGCTGATCGCCCTAGGAATTAAGCCCATGTATATTATCGAGGTTCTCGAGGAAAACTATTCAGGTCTATCACTTGATGAAAAAGTTCGCGTAGTAATTCACGAACTACTTCATATTCCAAAAAAGTTTAGCGGAGGGCTTAGACCACATGGTAAATATGTTAATAAACGTATTGTGAATAAGTTGTTCAGATTATTTGTTGAGAGAGGCGGCTTAGAGCTTCTAGAAAAGTAAACCTTGAATTTTCGACGAATTACTTTTTTCCCCGTAGTATAGTATGTTGTTTAATTGTAGGGTGTTGTGTTTATGCGGTTATACGAGTATGAAGCTAAAGAGATCGTTTCCAAGTATGGTATACCAGTCCCCCACGGACGGATTGCTTCTACACCGGTTAAAGCTGAGGAGATTAGCAGGGAGCTTGGCGCTGTTGTTGTTAAGGCTCAAGTCCTTGTTGGGCGTAGGGGTTTAGCAGGCGGAGTCCTCGCCGCTGAAACCCCTGGTGAGGCACGGGAGGCTGCGTCTAAGCTTTTGGGTAGTAGTATTCGAGGCTTCCCTGTAGAGATGGTATTGGTTGAGGAGAAGGTTTGTTTTGAGAAAGAGTATTATTTATCGTTAACCGTTGATCGCTCTAATAGGAGCTATGTCTTCCTAGTAAGTCCTCTGGGCGGTGTTGAGATCGAAGAGCTTGTTAGGGAGCATCCCGATAAGTTGTTAAGGATCTATTTCCCCGTGCTAACTGGTTATCAGCCGTATATGAGTAGGACTGCTGCAAAATTCCTAGGCTTGCCTCGAGAGTATTGGAGGGATCTGCATGTTATAATGCAGGGTATGTATAGGATTATGCGGGATCTCGACGCTGATCTTGTCGAGTTTAACCCGTTAGCGTATAAGTGTGGTGGCGGTTTAATAGCCCTCGACGCTAAGATCACGATCGATGATAATAGCCTATACCGCCACCCAGAGCTAGCCGGTAAGCATGGTAGGGAGCTAAGCCCACTCGAGGCTAGGGCTAAAGAGCTTGGTTTCTCCTATGTAGAGCTTGACGGCGATATCGGCGTTATATGTAACGGGGCAGGGTTGACAATGGCTACTATGGATATGATACTGTATTACGGAGGGAAGCCCGCTAATTTCCTAGATATTGGCGGAGGGGCTTCTAGGGATCGTGTACGAGAAGCTGTTAAACTAGTATTGTCTAATCCGAAGGTTAAGGTCTTGTTATTGAATATTTTCGGAGGGATAACTAGGTGCGATGAAGTTGCTTGGGGCGTTGTTGAAGCGTTTAAAGAGTCTGATCGCCGGATACCCGTTGTCGTCCGAATGCTTGGAACAAATGAAGAGGAGGGTAGGAGGATACTCGAAGAGCATGGCTATAAAGTCTATACGGAAGCTGATGAAGCAGTCCGTAAAGCAGTCGAGTTATCCAGGTCTGAGAGGTGAAGAGTTATGGTTCTAATCACTCGTAATACCGGAGTACTTATACAGGGAATTACTGGTAGGGAGGGACGCTTCCATACGAAGCTAATGCTTGAATACGGTACTAGGATACTCGCCGGGGTTACCCCTGGTAAGGGTGGTTTGGAGGTTCATGGTGTTCCCGTTTATGATACTATACATGAAGCATTAAAACACCACCCGGATATTTCTGCAAGCATAGTATTCGTACCGGCTAGGTTCGCACTGGACGCTGTACTTGAAGCTATCAGTAACGGGTTGAAGCTTATCGTAGTCATTACAGAAGGGATACCGCTTCATGACGAGTTATTATTCGTATACTATGCTAAGACTCGGGGAACGATTATTATTGGTCCAAATACTCCGGGAATAATGGTTCCCGGCGAAGCAAAGCTCGGCATTATGCCCGCCCACGTGTTCGTGAAGGGGCGTATTGGACTAGTATCTAGGAGCGGTACTTTAACTTATGAAGTCGCTAGAGAACTTGGTAAGCTCGGTTATGGTGTATCGACAGTTATAGGCTTGGGAGGAGACCCTATTACGGGACTCAACTTTATAGAAGCCTACGACTTATTCATGAAGGATCCCGATACCGACGCAGTAGTATTAATTGGAGAAATCGGCGGCGATGCTGAAGAAAGGTTTGCAGCTTATTATAGCAGGCTAAACAGAAAGAAGCCGGTTGTAGCATATGTTGCCGGTAAAACGGCTCCACCAGGTAAGAGGATGGGGCATGCTGGAGCCATTATATCAATGGGTATCGGAGACTATAAGTCGAAGAGGAACTCATTGGAGAGAGCGGGTATACCAGTAGCTGATACTCCTTCACAAGTCCCAAGGCTCTTAAGCCATGTACTAGGGTAGAACTATGGATTAATGATTCGGAGATAATAATATATTTTAAACTGCCCCGTAAATATTATTAAAGGAATAAATTGGCAGGTGAAGGTTTTGTCCGCAGTAGTGAGAGAGTTCGCAACATTCTCGGAACTATTAAAATCTATAGATGAAGAACTCACAACGCTTAAACAACAACTAGCCGAATACCTTAGGAAGCTAGAAGATATAAGGACTAAGAGCGAACAGGAGAAGAAGCTTAAAGAACTACTAAAAACGCTAACTGGTGAGGAAGCTTCACCAAAGGGTAAAGTTGCTGACCTAAAAGTAGTTAAGCTATACATAAACCCGGATGCTGAGCAGGAAGCAGCCGTTATGGGGGAGATTATTGATAGGATAAACAAAGCTGTTCAAAGCCTGCAGAATATTAGGAAAGCATTAGAGCCGTTATCAAGCGTTGAAGTTGAAGCTAAGATCGTGGTCGTCTATAAGGAGGGAATACCATCGACTATCATGCTAAAACTAGCCGGTAGCTAACCCTTGATCAGTAAATGAACGGGGAAAATAATAGTTGTTCTCAACGGTTAACATTATTAATTAGAATTGTTTTCTTCTCTAATAGATTGATGCAAGTCGTGGAGTAGCGGGGTGTAGTATTTATGCCTACTGGATATGATAAACTAGGGCCTGGCGGTAAAGCTCCTGATGAAGTAAATGTTGTTATAGAAATTCCTATGGGCAGTAATATTAAGTATGAACTGGATAAAGAGACTGGGCTCATATTCGTTGACAGGATATTATTTACCGCAATGTACTACCCCTTCAACTACGGCTTTATACCTGGAACACTCGAAGAAGACGGCGATCCTGTTGATGTCTTAGTGCTAGGCTATGACAAGCTCCATCCCGGAGTAGTAATTAAAGCTAGACCTATAGGTGTATTGATGACTGAAGATGAGAAGGGTAAGGATGCTAAGATCGTTGCTGTCCCTGTTTCAAAGATTGATCCGAGGTTTGATAATGTTAAGGATATAAATGATCTCCCAGCGAATATAAGGGAGCGAATAGCCCACTTCTTCGAGCACTATAAGGAGTTAGAGAAGGGTAAGTGGGTTAAGGTTATTGGATGGTATAATAGGGAGGAAGCTCTTAATAGGATCAGAGCTGCTATAGAGAGGTTTAAGGGTAAATGAAGCTCATCCTCGGCTTTTTTCACCTAGCCATGATTTTAATATTATTATCCTCTCCACTCATAAATTCCTACCCGGCTTCAACTAGTATATCGGGATATTTTAACTACTATATAATTATTAATAGTCAAAACATCAACGATCCAACTGACTCTTTTACTGTAACTGGATCGGTTACCTTGAAGGTTGAAAATGGTGAAATTACTGGTATTGTGGGTGAATTGGAAAATGTTAAATTGAGTGGATCAGCCTTTCATATTAT
>WAON01000136.1 GCA_015521265.1 Desulfurococcales archaeon | reverse complement strand
AACGCACACTTTATAATGCGTATTGAAACAGCTAAAGTAACCGCTCTATTGTATCCAGTAATAATTTACCGTGAATATGTTTGTAGAAAGAATATTTTAGAACCTATAGAAGATAAAAATGTTAAATGCATATGTGAGAGATATAGTGAGGGATTAATTCAAGAATTCACGGATAATACTACTCTCAACGGGGAAAACAATGCATACACTATCCCTATCCTCCCCGATAAAGCATGCAGTAGCTATACTTGTATCCCAGAAAAAGGTAAGGATAAGAAGAGGGTCTTTTTAAACATAAATTATCGTATAGATGAGCCAATTGGTATAATACAACCGGTACTAGTTGAAATAGACTCTATAAGAAAACCACGCCGCGGAAGGAAGCCTAAAGACTAGTTGGGTGCAGCAAGGAATGAAAAGTGAGGAATGCATCTCTATATTATATAAAGTATCTGAGAAGCTTGAAGAAGCTTTAAAGGCTGGATGCCGTATACCATCATCGAGTTTTAACGTGTTAGAAGGCCTGATCGATACTATAAGCCAGATATACCTATTGTCAGTTGAATCCCCCAATACTGCTAGTAGATTATTAGCAAAATATGTAGAAGATCTAGAGGGGATCGATAATATCATAGTCGACCCAGCTATATACTCGGAGCTCATAAGTAAGTTATTGATGGGAAGACCTCGAAGCATGAAGAGCAAGAAGAATGTTATCCGAATTAAAAAGTTAATGTTATCAGTTATAAAAAGTGATCAGAATAAAGTAACGGTTTACTCGAGTAGCAAATATAGCCGCAGTTATCCGGAAGACGTGGATAAGTCTTGGAAAAACCTCTACGTTTTAGGAGATGAAATAATTATTAAGGGAAGAAAGCTCCCACTACTGACGTTTATTAATTACCTCCACATAGGCTATCCAACAATAATTCCAATAGTTAATATTGACAATGTAGCATTAAGGGGGTTAATCCTATACCGAGGGGATTCGCTCTACTCTCCAGGATTATTTAATATAAATGCATCTTTACCCTTAGCATTTATAAATATGGATATTCTAAGCAAGGGGGATATAACGATCAATGTAGAACCTATGGAGAGGGGAGCTATGATCGAGCTTGTCAATAGTATTGTTAAAGGCTATGCTTTACCAGAAAAGTACCGTGGTGATCATGTTTCTGAACCACTATATCTTACAATGTCTAAACAAATAATGCATATACTCAATAATCCTTTTATCGAGCCTAGAAGGTCGAGGGGGAGTCCAGAGAAAGAAGTTAGAGAGTACTTAAATTTTCTGCTCCGAAATAGTAGAGAGAAGGTTGGATTAATAATACTACGAGTGCAGGGTATGACTAGGAATAAACTGGTTGTTCCAAGGGATTCAGAACTAAACCTATACTGGATCTGCCTCGACAACCAGGAAATCAAGATCAACGATAAAAGTATGACATGCAGTAATGAATCAAGAATAAGCCTAACAACGTCAAAGAGTAATAAATCAGTCATTATAGGACTAGACTCTACAAATAACCTGTTCAGCATTGCTAAGAAGAAGCCAGTTCTAGAAATAGAGCAAAAATAATGATTAATTAAATATTTAAAAACCGGTTATTTTTCTGATTTAGGCTTTACGGGTTTTATCAGCGGCTTCTACGGGTGTTTCTGGAGGCTGCTCTCATAGCTCTTGATTTGAATCCTTGGTCTGCTTTAATGGCTCTACCGCTGTCTACGGCGCTTTGTATTCTCCTTGCGGCTTTCCATGTCATGGGTGTTTTCTTACCCATGCTTTTCTCCTCCTTTTTCCTTATCTGATTTTATTGTCTATTTCTGGAGTAATTATTTAGGCAAAACTGCTGAGATGGTTGACTTGTAGGAGGAGATTAGGGTTGAGAGGGTTGACTTTATTTTAGGATGTTAGGTTTGCTTTTTTGAATAGGTAGTATCCTATGATGAATGTTGCTGTTATCCATATTATTGCTGATAATCCTCCTAGCCATGGGTTTGCTGTTTCTACTGGGTGTGTTAACCCGTAGTCTACCTGTATACTGTACTGGGCGAAATTGTAGGCTCCAAGCGGGTTGAAGTAGGCTAGTAGGTAGCTTATACTCGCTACACCTGCGAATCCTGCCCCTATTATGAAGGCTGAGATCAATACTATGATGCTCCAGAATATTACGAATACTAGGTAGGCCGTGATCGATGCTGCTAGGTGCAGGCTTGACCGTAGACCAGCGGCGAACATATAGGTTAGACTGTAGAAGGCTACTAGTGCCAGTGTCATACCGGTGTAGACTGCTAAGAGTACTGATCCAGGCATACCGTAGCCTAGTATAGCGTAGGTTGTAGCGTCAACTGCTAATACGAACAGTGCAGGGGAGATTAATGCTGTTAATACTCCACCAACCCAGCGGGTAAGGTAGATGTCCCAGCGGGTAACCGGACGGGCTAGTATGAATTCTAGGGCCCCGATGCTTTTAGGCTTAGCTAGTAGGGCGTAGGATAGGTAGAGGAATAGTATTGGGAAGAAAGTCATAAACAAGTTCATCGGCGTCCCGGCAACGAGTACACCGGTGTAGACTGCTTTAACCGGCGTTTTGAAAGCATAGTCTATCGTCAGATAGGATGTAGTATTACTAGCCGGGTCATAGATCCTTAGGACCAGGTTATCCTTGTCGGGATCAACCCTTATCCTATACATGCTCACATACTTGTCAATATACCCCAGATCCCTGTACTCGAGGCGGGAAAGGTTCACCGTGCTGAACCCGCCGCTGACCCCGAATATTCCCTGCCTAATCATCGTTTTTAGGAAGGCGTAGCTTATATTGTAGTGGGGCTTTAAGCCCGGTATGCTCTGGTTATTGTTAACTGCTAACATGATCAGTACTGAGTCCCCGGTCTTCTTATCCAGTAGTATTAGGCTAGCCCATACGCTTGGAATAGAGGATTCATACTTAGAGATCTCCTCCTGTCGTGTGGTTGGAGCTGTGGGCGGTTGCTCCCCGAATCCTATAATTCCTCCACCAGCGAAGTCCCTGCCGTAGATTATGTACCATGACTCGTTAACCATGTTTCTAGCGAAGGTTGTTATTGTCTGGTTGCCGATGCTGGATTCTACACGGATTGTTCCTAGATAGTACCATAGCTTACGGGCCCCGCCGATCCTACTGCATAGATCCGTAAGGTTAACAGTGTAGTTACCCTTAACCCTGAAACCCGCTATAATGCTTCCAGACCTGTTAACAAGTACTAATCGGGCATTATCTACTAGGTGTCCGAAGGGGTCGTAGACTATGCCGTGGATCATGCAGGTATTATTTGTAGCAGTTATGATTCCAGCAGTATATATTGAGGGGTATTGCTGTGTGAAGAACTGGTAGCTTAGATACGATAATCCAGCGCCGCCTAGTAGAAATACTATTAGGAAAGCGATCGTTGAAAGTCTTAGGAATGAACGCTTGAAATCATATATTATGGGTGTGAGGGACATCTTCACTTCTGCTCACCTATAATCTTGAAGAATACTTCCTCGAGGCTCGGACGCACCCGGTTAATCTCCTCGACGCGGTATCCTTTCTGGGATAGTTTTTCGATTAGGCTTGAAGAATCAATACTTGGATTAATGAGGTAGACTGCGTCATCTTTAACCCTAACCTCCCCATACTCGCCGAGGATTTTTACGAGTCCTTCATCTACCCTGTCAGTCTTTATTCTTAGAGCTGGCTTAGCCATAGACTTGATCTCCTCCATCGTGTGTACAGCAATGATCCTCCCCTTATGGATGAACACCACCCTATCAGCAAGGTTTTCCACCTCGGATAGTATATGGGAGGAGAATAGTACTGCTCTACCCTCCCTCTTAAACTCTAAGGCTAGCTTCCTGAAGAAGGCAATACCCTCCGGGTCTAGGCCGTTTAGTACCTCGTCGAATAGGAAGTTGTCCGGGTTGTTGATCATTGATACTGCTAGGGCGAACCTCTTCTTCATACCCTGCGAGTACTGTTTAAGCTTCTTATCAGCCGCTTCACCAATCCCGACCTTCTCAAACAACTCCCTACCCATACGCCGTGCTTCCCCAGCCGGTATGCCGTAGTATCCTGCTAGGTATACGAAGTAGTCTAGTGCTTTAGCATCCGGCTCGAAAATCGGTAGTTCCGGAACCCATCCTACATGGTATGAAGCCTTCCTCTTCTCCCTCGTAATACTATAACCATTGATCAAAACGTCCCCCTTATCCGGGTAGAGTACTCCAACAGCGATCCTTATTGTAGTAGTCTTACCAGCCCCATTAAGCCCCACATAGCCAACGATCTCCCCATTCCTAACCTCGAAGGATACATTATCCAGTGCCTTAAACTTTCCGAAGTACTTATCAACGTTCTCGATAACGATCAATACTGCTACACCACTAGATCACTAATCGAGCATCCCAGAACAAGTAAGGGCGGTTATGGTATTTAAACAGTGTTTTTAGTAAAACAGTGTTATCATGCTAGGGCTTAAGGATCCTTAGCATTATACGGTATGCTACGAATACTAGTGTGAAAAGGTAGATTAAGAGGATGATCATTGAGGTGTAGGGGTCTACGTAGTCGTAGCGGTTGTAGAGGCCGTAGTTGAACAAGTCGTTAACATAGACGGATGGGAAGAATAATACTAGGGGCCTGATAATTGGAGGGATCATGGGCTTCGGTATTAAGAGGCCTCCTAGGAAAAGCATTGTGAAGCGGACAATGTTTAAAACAGCGACTGCTGGTACGGGGTCTAGCCAGAAAACGATTAACAGTGTGATTAGTGAGAATACGATTGAGCCAATTGTTAGGGAGTAGAGGTAGATTAATGGATGAATGAATCCGAGGCCGTGGGATAGGTAGTAGTATATTCCACCGGCGAGGCCTGCACCGATAAAACCGTACAGGAGCCCACCGAGGATCTTGGCTAATGCTACCTCCCAGCTCTTAACCGGTAGGAATAATAGCTGGTTTATACTCCCGCTCATCTTTTCGAAAGCTACTGCTACGTGGACGATGCTGGTTGAAGCGAATAATACCGCGATAGTAAAGCCTACGGGGATCATCCTGCTATAAGTATATGCTCCAAAACCAGTTCCAAGTACTAAGACTATTGTTAACGGGAAGAGGATCCCCCAGCTTAGAACGGGTGCTTTCAAATAATATTTTTTCAAGTCGTAGTAGAAAATATACCATGCTCTAACAAATCCATCCCTCATACAAACCACCCAGTCAGACACCAGTCCCCGCTAATGGACAGGGCCCACAACCGCCTTCCTCGAGTGGTTGAATATAGCCTTTAAACACCATCTCCCATGATGGTGGGAGTATTTCTAAATCCCTAACCTTAACGCCTAGCTCTTTAATCCTTGGGAGTACTTCCTCGAGGAACCCAACCGTTTCCCTGGTAACTGCTACGATAACCTCTCGATCTACACGTATCTTTGAAGCATAACCGCTAGACTCTATTAATTCCCTAATCTTCCCAGCTTGTTCATTGCTGAGGGGCTCGGCAGTATAGATCCTTACTTCCTTACCTAACCCTAGGATCCTTGCTAGGTAGGATGGTTCTCCCTCGACGACCCTGGTACCTTTATATAGGAGTAATACCCTGCTTGAAAGGTTCATTGCTTCATCAATGTAGTGGCTTGAAAGTATTATTGTTTTACCAGTCCTTGCAAGCTTCTTGACTAATTCCCTAATACTTGAAGCCCTCAACGGGTCTACGCCGCTAGTAGGCTCGTCTAGGAGAAGTATTTCTGGGTCGTGGATGATTGCAGCAGCTATATCAGCCCTCCTCTTCAAACCCTTGGAGAGCTTCCCATACCTCCTATCTAGGAATTCCTTTAATGCTAGGGTTTCGGCTACAGTATTGATCCTCTCCCCGGCTTTATTCCTTGATAAACCCCTGATCCTAGCAATATAGTATAGGTTATCCCTAACCGTTAACTCGTTGTAAAGGCTTGGAAGCTCCGGGACAATGCCGATGTGTTTCCTAACTTCGAAATCCATCCTCCAACTATCCATTCCAAGAACAAGTACTCTTCCACGAGTCGGTTTTAACGCTCCAGCAACAGCCCTGATCGTAGTCGTTTTACCAGCACCATTAGGCCCCAGCAAACCATAAATCTCTCCACGGTAAACCTTGAAAGACAAGCCTTTCAACGCAACAACACGGCCATAACGCTTAACAAGATCCTCAACGACAATAACCGGCTCCATAACCCAGCCATCGCCTAAAACATTTTACTAGATAAAACCCTGCTTAAACACATTATATGATTGATACATTTAGCCATCAACTATAATAAATACCCCCACACATCTTAAAACCCACAACCCCCTGTTCCAGTATTGATCATTTAGCACTAGTATTCATATACGTTGAATCCTCGAGAAGAATACTACATGGATAGAGTAAGAAATGCTTTCCCAGCTATGCCTTGGGATTAGATAGATATCGGTGATCAAGGCTTTTCCGGGAACTCTTTATTATTTCAACCCATTCATCTACAGGTAATTCACCTGCAGCATCGACGAGTTGTTTGATAGCTTCAGCCAGCACTTTTCTTTTCTTCTCAGCGATAGCTCGGCGCAGGCATTCTTCCACAACTCTTCTAATATCTATCTCAAGCTTCTCCGCTTCTTCTTTAAGCTCCTCTGGTATACTGATTATAATTTTAACAGACAACCTCTACACCCAGTCCTACCTATCATAATATTGTTTACTAATGTATGTTTAAACGCTTCTATAATGGGGGATCCCCTATTGTTTTTCCAGTTATTGTTTGTGCTCCCCAATACTTTCTTGTATTAATGCCTGTACTCATATACTTGATCCCGCTGAAATCATTAACGTTATATGTAGACGGTAAACAATAATTTATATTGTTGGTGTAGTTTTATGCCCGGTTATAGGATCGTTTATGGAGGCCCAAGTCCTAGGACTGGGTTGGCGATTGGTTTTGTGGATGTATTGTTCTTCGCATTGTTGATCGCTGTTATGCTTGGCCTTGGAGCTCCTGAAATGATCACCCTTGTAGTGATCTTTGTAGGCCTCCCATTATCCCTAGTATTCGCTTATATTATCGCCCGCAACATAGCTGGGAAAGCCCAAAAAGCTAAGGCTATACTTGGGCTTATCTCCGGGATTAGTGGGGATGAGATCGTTTTTAAGAGGCCGGTTGAGTACAGTATAGGCTATATCGAGACGGTGGGGTACTGGTATAGTACTGGGAGGAGCAGGCACTACAGGTATAAGACGAATTACAGTGTTGTAGATAAGGGCTCAGCGGATAGGATCAATTTAAAACCCCTACTCGAGAAGGGTTATTCGATCCTTGCCGATAGGAGCGGGGATGGATACATGCTTCTACCAGCACTCATGATCGAGGAGCCGGAGTATCATGGCGTGGGAATAGTATTGATTCCATGGATAAACAAGTTCCAAGAATTCGAGGCAAGCCTTAACGTTTATCATCAAGCCGGCGATATGGGTAGTGCAAACCTTAGAGTATCCGGTGATAAATTGAGCGGTTCTATAAACTATGCACGGAAAGCTAAGAGTAGGAAGCTTAGACTAGAACTAGAAGGAATATACGAGAACGCCCCAGTGCTAGGCAAAATAACTAGGACGGTTAGAATTAAAACCCTTAAAAACCCAGGCGGGGAAAGCGTTGAATACCAGTTAAACCCGCACCAACAACTAGCAATTGTAATGGCTGGAAAGATAAACCCCTATAGGATAATACTCGTAGCTAAAAGAGCCGGAGTAGACCTTGGTAAAGTCATATTATACGGGTATAATAGGGGTAGATATTATTTGAAACTAGTACTAGACCTACCCTTCAGGAAAGACGTGGTTGATAAGAAGGAGATCGTGTTAAAACCAGCTAGTACGGAAGCATTGTAGCACGGCTTAAGGCTGTTACGGGTTTTGGTTTTTGATAAAACGTTTAAACCACGAGTGTAATAATGCAATAGTAGCCGGATTAATAGATGGGTAGAGCAAGGTTGCAGCCATACCAGAAACCAGGAGCATGGTACCTGCCCCTCGGGGGAACAGTATACGATATCACCCTGTCCGGTAATGAAGCATTGCTATATACTAGTAATGGTGAATTAAAGTATAGATTCAAGGGGTTATCGGTTAAGTACATGAGGGTTCCAACAAGTAGATCATACAAGGCTTCATTCCTAGGATTCATCCTCGTAATCATACTGTTACTAGTAGCATTCCTAATACCA
>WAON01000135.1 GCA_015521265.1 Desulfurococcales archaeon | reverse complement strand
GGATAGGACTGTTTGTAAAAAAGAAAATTATTTAGTTATTAAGTTATTTCTTCTTCCTCTTCCTTGTCTTCCTAGCTTTTTTCTTTGGTTTTACGTATTCCTTAGCGATCCATCCTTCGTCTGTTCTTACTACTAGTCCTTCTTTTTTGAGGTCTTGTAGTCTTCCCCTGATCGTGTTATAGTTTAGGTTTGTTAGTTTCTGTATTTCTTTTGGTGATAGCGGTCTTTTCTCTTTGAGTAGTGTTTCGTATACTATTTGTTTAGCTGTTTTCTTCTCGGGCATTGCTCCTCAACTCCTTAGTGTATTTTCTTATCCACTATGATCTGATCCTATAAGGGTTATTAAACTTGATCCAGTTCTTTGAATCCGTATAATGGGGGTTAGGGGCTTGATCCGGGGGTGATCCGGTACTCTATGAGTACTATCCTATCCCCCTCCTCGACCTGGGTGTCTGGGTCTAGGGCTCCGATTATTTCTCCTGTTTTCCTTTTAACAATGATTGCCTTGTAGCCTCGCTTATTCTTCGCTGCTAGTTCTTCTTCTAGTTTTTTAATCGTTGTCTTCTCCCCAGCTACAACTTCTATGAGGTCTAGTCTTCCACGTGCTGTTACTAGGTCTGATAGTACCTCGAGTACTGTTGGTTCAAATATTGCTGATGCAATAGTTCTGCCCAGTAGTCTTGTTGATACCGTGTATTCTACTCCTGCCTCCTTCAGTAATTCTTCGGTTTTAGCGTTTGATACTACTGCGTATATTCTTGCTTTCTTATTCATGTGTTTTAGTAGTAGTGCTGTATGTATCGTTTTACTATCGTCTCCTAGGCATAGGTATATGTGCTCGGCTCCTCCGGCTCCGGCTTTTCTCAGTGAATCCTCCGATCCTGGATCTCCTATTAGGTAGTCTATATCAATTACTCCACGGGGTTGTTTCTCGGTTAGCCATCCGACCTGGTCCCCGAGGCCGTTTATTACTAGTTCATCTATTATTTCCCGGCATGCATCACTACTACCTATTACTAGTATCTTTTTCTTCTTGAGAGGCATCAATCCCATACTCCTCCTCATACTAGTTGAGAGAAACCAGTCTGCTATAACGGATACGGTTAGTGTGTAGGCTAGTATTCCCATTAATGCCGCGAATCCCGCAACGATCCATCCCAGCCCTCTCACCGGGGTTATATCTCCATAACCTATCGTAGCCATCGTTATAATACTCCAGTAAAGACTCGCGGCGAAATCAATATCAGGCCTCCCAGCTACGACGTGTTCACTATAATAGAATAACCCGGCGTTTACTAGCCACATTGTTATGAAGAATAATGCTACGTAGAAAACCCTTGTACGTGTAAGCCTTCTAAGCAGTTTACGCTTACGAATTAACCTGTAGATAATGAAGGAAACCATTTCTTAAATCCCCACACTATTTTTTCATTTAAATGCCGTATTAGGTTGGGTTAATTACATGTATCGTTTTTATAAATGGTGGATGAGTCGTACATGCAGTAATGCACACTATTTTACGTGTAACTTTACCACTTATTGATTAGTGTGTTTCCATAGTTTGCTCGTTGTATTGACTGTTATCTTAGCCGTTGATCACGGTAGGACTAGGGTAGCTGGATAGTCTTCTCCGGTTGCTGAGTGGAGTATGATTGAGACTAGTTGTCCGTGGACGAATGAATTATTGATAACTGGTTCTCTATAATAGGGTGAGGATTGATCCGGGTTTTTCGAGTCGAGGGTGAATGATAGATGGGCTTCCCCGCCTGGTTTAATAGTTATTATACCACTAGCCGGGTCTCTGAATGCCTTGTAACTGTAGGTTAAATAAGTGTTTTCCAATGTTCCAGCCACTCTATTGATTATTATTTGATCAATTGTTATCGGGCTTGTACCCGTATTCCTAATGATCAACGTTATATTCCATTGAGCTGAATCTTCCTGGTAGGATGCTGAGGTATTTTGTATTTCAACTTCGGAAACGATCATTTCCCTCTTAGTAGTATCTGAAAGCCAGTACCCGAAAGCTAAACTTATCATTATAACGATGAATAGTATAATAACAAATGAAATAACCGGGTGAATGCTTCTCATTAAATCACTCCCTATTAATTAGTAATGGATCCTTACTTGAATTATTTATTATTACCATAGATAATCAGGAGGGTTGAATAAAAAAGTAATAGAAATTACCGTGTTATAGGGTTATGGCAGGGTTACTGTTGCTGGGTACTGTCCTCCGCTGGCTGTGTGTATTACAATACTTATTGTTTGTCCACTGCTGAATCCTGAGTTGTTTCCAATAGTTAGTGTGATTTGTAAGCTGCCACCAGCATCTACTGTTACGGAGGTAGTCGCAACATCAGGATTAGCGGTTACATTCGTGTAGTCCTGGTAGGGCTTGTTGTTTATAAAGATGTTGTCGATCGTTGCTGGCTTAGTCCCGGTGTTTTTGACGCTGATGGTTACAGTCCATCCGTTCGCGGCATTTCCGGTAGCGTATGCATTAACGATCTCTAGTTTTTCTACGCCTGTGAATGATGACGTCATTCCGGTGATCCATAGTGCTACTGCGATACTGATTGCGATTGCTACTGCTACAATGATCACCGTTGCTATTACTGGGGAGATTGCCTTCATGCGTACTCACCCTTCAAGAGGATTTTTCCTCGTATAATTATTGTAAATTGTGCGGATTATTTAAATGATTCGTTTATATCTCTGAAATAATGGATGTAGGTAGGGATTGATTAATAAAGCCATTTACTGGCTTGTGAAGGTTACTTGTCCTGGGTCTCCTACTATGTGGTCGTCGAACACCCAGTCGTAATTGGTTGGGGCTGTGTCGAACATGTAGGTGTATACTATTTGGATCGGGGTGGTCATGTAGATGCCGTCTATTGTTGCGTATAGTAGTCCTCCAATGAAGAATGTCATTGTGTGTCTTACGATATAGGTGTTCGGATCGTCTTCGCTGCAGGGCACTCTGTAGGAGTCGTCCGCATCTGGATCGCTTAGGGACATGTTGTAGATCATGCTGTTTAGTATTAGTGCTATAACGTTTCTCTTCATTTCTGCTGCGTAGTATAGTGTTGTTTCACCGTTTCCATGGTAGTATCCTGCAACGTCTTTCAGCTTAACCATGTCTAGCTGTCCAGGAGTGTATACTGTTTCGCTCATTCTGTGGAACATTTTGCTGTATAGTATTATTGTTATATTGCTTGGGTCTAGCATGTATGCTATCCTATTGTTTCCTATTGTTAGGTAGGCTGTAGTCTTTATCGGTATGTATATCTCTGTGTCTCCCTCGACCCCCTCCTTGAAAACCGTCCTTATCTCGGCCTCGACTCGTTCGCTGAATCTCTTGTATCCGCTCCAAGGCGAGTAAACATCTATTACTGCGTGTACTCCAACCCTATTGATCCCTATTGATCCGTTTGTGGGGTTTGATTGTAGGTCTACGTAGTAGTATGCTAGTACGTCTATTATCTGTATCCTATACCCGAGTGTTGATCTCTCCTCAACCCATCTCTGTAGTGTTGCCCATACCGTGTCGGAGAGTACTGCTGATGCAGTTGTTGATGCTTTATGGATAGCGTCTATGAACTGTGTCCTGCTCATATTGTATCCTTCTAGGTTCTTCTTGTACAGGTCATCTGGATCGTTTGTTTGACAGTATATTGTTGTGCTCGAGTACCTGCTGTACTTGTAGTATATGTAGCTGTTTGTGTCCCAGCCATACCTGGATTCTCTCACTATTACCCTATTGGGGTCTTCGCTGAATCCCTGGTCAGTGTATAGTGTTTTAAATGTTTGATTGAAGGCTTCTGCTGCTTTTTGACTCCCCTCCATTAGACTGGTTAGTAGTACTGATTTTATTTCTTCTTCGAATATCCACCATTCGCTTGTTGATTTTGGGCCCGATGATATGTTTGCATTATAAGTTACGATCATAGTGGTAAAATATATTGTTGCAAGCACTAACATCAATACTAGTACCAACGCTATTATCAAGGGTATGATCGACTTCACCTGTAGCCCACCACGATCGTGTATGTATATAGGTATGCGTCTCGGGTTGAAACAGAGTAGCTGTACGTCCTGATATTCATGCTACCCGGGCTCACTCCTACCTCGCTAATCTCGTAGTAATCCCTCGAAATAACACGGCCCGTTAACAAATCGTAGATGGTTATATTTACCCTAACGTATGATGCCCCCGTCTTATCGGCTATTGTCTCGGCTAGGGATTTCGCATCCCACTGGGCTTTCGAGGTTAGTATATCGTATATAGTGTTCTTGTATGCTACTAGGTGGTAGCTACTAGTGTAGGAGTATATTCCGAGATAAAGTATTATGACTGCTAATGATAATAGGCTTGCCGCGATGAATGCTGATATTAGTATGCCCTGAGCCTTCAAGTCTTACTTCCTCCAAACTATTAATAATATGTTATAGTCGAACATTCCGATCCTCATATAGCTCTTCACCGTTAATACCGAGGTTGATGGAACCGATTCCTCGCCAAGTATTATTGTTCCCCTATATACTGGGATGTAAACCCTGTTATTGTAATAATCGTTTATTCTTAGTAGGAGTGCATTGTATATTGGGTAGTATATAGTGTTCAGCGTTGAAACGGGTTGTCCATCTGTTTCATCTATTAATCTACACGTGTAGTATATGTCATCGTAGCATTCATACCATCTAGTCGATGGAGTATCTACTCTAAGCTCTTTAACCTGGTATTCATTGTAGCTACCCCATTGCGTCCTTGTCTGTGTGTCGAGGACGTATTGTATATTCGTCTTGTTAAGGTGTACTTCTTTTTCCTGATAGTAGGGGTAGAGTATTGTTTCATAGATTATCTCGAAGTATTTATGCGAATAATACTGGTATTTCTGTGTTGCAGAGTTGTAGTATGTTATACTGGTGTTTAATGCCTGGTACCCGTATAGGTTCATTGGTGATAGCTGTATTGTCGAATTTATGAATACCGTTAGGCTACCAGTGTTTAACACGTATCCCTTATATACGTTGTCGCTAAACCAGTATCCTATGTATCTACTAGTCCTCGACTCCAGGATCGCTATTAATGCGTCTACGTCGTGTATATTATGTGTTAGGCTGGACGATGATATTACATAGTAGTATTCCCCATTAATGGTTTCATCCGGTGACTGCCTATCTATTTGTTGAACATAGCCGTCATTATAATAAACTAGGAGGTGTAGCGGGTAATTATCCAGTGTTTCGACTACTATTTCGTTTGTTGTATAGTTTACAGTTATTCTCCTAACGCTTGAATAGATTATCACCCTATAGCCGTATCCACTTATTATCTCTTCACCGATCTTATCCCTGATTATAGCGTCAAGATCCACTAGTTCCGGCGTTAGATTTCCATGTGCATACTCATAGCTTATTACTCGTTTAACAGTACTTAGAAGAAAATCCTGGAACCTGGCTATAGGCATTTGTGGTTTAACGGTGTAATAGCTTTGAATAACGATGTTGAATAATGGTATGAATGATACTAGTATTATGAATGCTAAAATGTACTCGATAACTCTCATGGATACCTCTCACCGCCGATCAATGCTACTATTACATAATGGTTATCCTGAGTAACCACTAGTGCTAGATCTACTAGTAGGGTGCTCGAGAATACTATGTAGTTTCCAGTCGTATACTCTATTAGTGGTACTGATGGAGTAGCTAAGTGCTCTATTGAACTATACTGCGGCTCTGCACTTGGTTCGGGGTATACGAATGGCCGGATCCGAATCCATGAGTAAAACGCATATGCTATCTCCTCGTTTTCATTGTTGAGCTTAGCTGCTCCGAAGGATGCATAGTAGGAGCCTGTTGATGGAAACTCTACTTCTCCATTAGCGATTAAAGCATAGCTGGTATTGTATATAATATAGTATGATTTATTATTGTATAAGCCCACGGCGAGTATTACGGGTGTATCGGGATAGGCTGGGGTTAGGGGTGTTTCTTGTAGTTGTGATGCGTCCGGGTTATAGACGGCTTCCCAGGTGAACGAGTTTGTATCTGATACTGCGTCTAAACTAGTCATTACTGATATATCTGGGCTCCAGGGTTCTATGTTAAGCGTTAATATGCTTCCACCGGGTATTGGATAGTTTACTTTGAAATAGTATACTAGGTTTCCATAACGATCCCTTATCTCTACGTAGAGTGGGCCTTTCGTGCCTATTATTGGGCTTGTTGTTACATCAATGTATGCTATTCCATTACTCTGGGCTATTGCACTGTAGTATTCGCCTGTTCCAGAATCATATATTGTGATATTCCATCCCGGCGATAATCCTTTAACATAAATGATGCCGGGATCTAGATAAGTTGTACCAATAAGGTTTCTAAGCTCCCTCCGATCATATCTAGCAGATACTAGGTCTTGGAAATAGGATGATGTTATGAAGCCGTAATCACCGTATGCATAGTATCCTATATAGTCTGGTTCGAATCTGCCTACCTGTGTTCCGCGCAGTGTTTTCGATAATAATTCATTCCCATACTCATCGTATACACTGATAATCCAGCGGGAATTAGATCTACCAGGTGTTTTAGCGGTTATTTTAATATATAGCCAGCCTTCGTAGCCTATGCCTTGATAGTCCCTGTTTCTCTTTAATATTTGGGAGGATAGATCGGGGAAAGACGTTTCTACGAGATAAATTCTTCCACTGGAGTCTTCGTATACTCCGAATCCTATTGAGCTGGTTATGTAGTTATCAATATAGGGGCTGTCCGCTAGTACGATCCCCCTAATTACATCGTCTGGTTTAATGTATATTTTCGTTATAATACTAATGCCTTCGCGGCCGGGGCGGGAATTATATTGGGTGTTCTGCCTCATGATCGCGGCTGCGTTATAGTAGTAGAATGGGGGCCACCCAACGACGAGATCTGTATTGTTTCCCCTGAGAACAGTTGTTGAGGTATTATCGTTTCTTATGGTTGTAATATCCCAGTCTCCCCATATCACTGTGTAGTCTGATAGGCTCGTGTTCTGATCGTATTCAACGTATAGTCCGGGCTCGAGGAGAT
The DNA here is from genome assembly GCA_015521265.1 of Desulfurococcales archaeon. Classification (GTDB taxonomy): domain Archaea; phylum Thermoproteota; class Thermoprotei_A; order Sulfolobales; family Desulfurococcaceae; genus WAON01. The sequence goes on along the minus strand of WAON01000135.1, from coordinate 5,183 downwards.
ATGTGAATCCCGCCCCGCTACTTGTAGAGTTATACCATGAAAGTCTTACAACATGTGTATCTGTGGGTAATGGTGATAGTGGGGCTGTTAACGCCTCAACGATCCATCCCGGTTTATCACGGGTTATGTTGTAGGTTTTAGTAGTATATATGTTTAGGTATGCATCGCTATAGCGCTCCTGGAGATCAGTGATCAGCTCTAACCCGTTATACTCCCTATTATTATACGTTAGCGTGTATGGGTTACTACTATACGTTGAGTGTAGATTGTATAGGTACCATTTTCCATTACTGAGTAATTGATCTATCGAATTATACTGGGATAAATCCTCGTACAAGGGGAATATTGATGTTGTTCCTTCATAGGTTGCTTCCGGTTGGCCCCAATAAGCATAAATCGTCCTGGAGGAGTTTGCTGTAAGGCTCGGTATTTTCACCCAAGCAACTGCTATGCCTTTATCATTATCCCAGTATTCTATCCAGTAGTCTAGCCTTGACCTGCCATCGCTGTCGGTGAATCTTAAATCGTTTATGGTTGGCTTATATATTGTTCCCTGGTAATTACAATACATTTCGTTGAGGTTTAAGATTATCTTTACCGTATAGTTTTCGAGGCTGTTCCCAGACCTCTCAACTACTTTGATAGGCATTCTACAAGCCCATTCGAGCCCATTCTCAACATATCCCTGCCCTGGGAGGAACCCAGTTATGCCTGATTCTTGTATTAGCCGGCCCTTACCTATTAATGCCCTCGGGGTTCCATCGCTTCTGGGGGGAAGGGCAAGGGCGTAACTGTAAATGTTTCTACCTGGTATTGAGGCGACTACGTATATAGCGTTAGGATTATAGTCCGGGTCTTTCCTTATATCAGGGAATTTTTCAGCTAGTTGTGCCCCGTATCCTATGTATATATTATAATATGTACGACTCGCTATTTCTACGGGGTTGTTCATTTTATAAATTGTACCGTTGAAGCCGCTGTAATATAATGATCTAATTGTTAATGCATAATCTTCGGCAATAGTTTTCAAAATATGTTTAAAATTACTATTAGTCATGATTGATACGTTTATATATGTATAGCTAATTACTCCGGTTAAAACAATTATTAAGGCGAGCGTGCCTATTACATGTGTAATCGTTACGGATACCATTCTAGGTCATCTCCACTCCTAAATTATATATTATTACGTCCAGGTATATTGGTACCTCTAATCCTAGATCCTTATAGTTGACTTCAGTAATGTTACCTTCCTGGTTGAACCTAATATTCAGACCCATAACATTATCGAAGCTCATAAGTCTTGGTGTCGAACTAAAGTAATAGCGTAGAGTATGTATTCTCCCATATTCCTTGAAGGATGCTATTGGTGTTATGTTTATAAAGAAAACCCGCACGTAGTAGACAGTAGTGTTTCCCCGCAATATCCTCGTCTTATATAGTAGGATGCGGCATGTATCTAGCCTTATATATGTTGAACCCTCATGGTAGTATTCTACAACTCTAGGCATTAGGCGTGTATCATTAACTATTAATTCATCAACGCCGTAGACGATTTTCCTCGATGTGATTATTGCTGTATCGATCTTACTATAGATTGCTGTACACGGTAATTTATACTCTACAGTATTGTTAATCACAAGCGTGATCGAGCCGTAACTCATCCATCCAATACCCATACGAATACCAGGATATGAGATAGTATATGTTCCACCACTCAATGGATTAACTATTTCAGGAATATTTTGAGCCGATGATTGAAATAACTGTCTTACATAGAAGTACTCCGTTGATGCAACGCCGCTTGTAGCGCTGTGTAATACGTAAATAGACATAAATAGAGCTAGGGCTACTAGGACGGAATATATTATTATTGTAGAAATAGTCTCTGATACAGCCCTCAAAACTATCACTCTAATAGTCTTAGTATAGCTTATTCCTTTATATCGGTATTCATAGAGGGCTAATATAGTTCGAAGTGTATATCGTAGACTAGCACTTCAAGCCTAAAACTGCTTATATCAGCCGGATCTATGCCTACACTTCTGAGAAGGTCATCCGATGAAGTTATGAATTCCCCGTTATTATATATTCGAAAATACGTAGTATTTTGATAAGTTTCCGAGTAGGTTGTGTTAAGGATTGAGTATACGCGGAGAATATATTGTCCATGTATGATTGGTTTAATGATCCTTACAATCATTAGCCTGATGGTTAGTGAACTGCCGTTAATAGTGCTTGCCCTGAATACTTTGTAAAGTATCTTATTTATGGATAACTCTATTACTGATCCGGCATTAGTATTATATTCTACAATAAATGGTAGCTGATCAGTTTTATTAACGATTAAAGGCTCCGGTTCTCCGTACAGTATGTTTCTACCCTTTAGGATTACCTTGCTGGAACGACCGTATATCGTGTAGAATGAGTCTATTGATAAATTATAGTGTGTTCCCCCGTACTGGGTTATAGTGATTGTGATAGTGGTATCTAGCTTCCTATATCCGATCCCCATAGTCTTATAGTTTAGATGATAAGTTATGAGTGCCCCCTGCAGAATATCATCAAGCTTCGCTACTGCTATATCTTTAAGCATTGACTTAACCTGCCCATACTCGAGAACGGTTCTAGTAGTGGATGTAACAAACATTGTAGAGTAGAATAAGGCCATTGAGACTGCTAGTACAACTGCTACCAGGATAATAAGAGATATCGATTCACTTATTCCCAGCATGCATCATAACCCCCTCTCCGACGTGTTTACGTTGGCTGCGCTAGTGATCCAAGTACTCCCTGGAATAGTGGTGATGCATAGAATAGTAGTAGTGTTATTAGTGTTAGTATTACTGCGTGTTTAAAGCCCATCGCAATCGAGCCTGATGAAACTTTTCCAGCTACGAGTCCCATTAAGTAGGTGTTTAAGACTATTGCGGGCATAACTGTTGCTGCTGCTTGATAATATGATCCCCCGGCTCCCAACTGGATTGAGCCCATGAAGGCCGCCATCATGATCACTGTTGCAGCTGCTAGTATTGAGCCCATGTAGGGTACTATGAGTAGTGTCCTTAGATTCCTCTTCTTCTCTTCTTCTATTGCTTCAACGCTTTCAGCGAACCATGATAAGTGCTCCATTATCTCTATACTTCCACCGCCTACTTCTATAGTGTCTGTCATTATGAATAATAGTACTTTTGCTCTCCAAACAATTATTTTCTTGAATAATTCATCAATGATCCTTGATAGGGGGACTCCTAGGCTTAAGTGGAGGGCTATGCGTTTAAGGTATTTTGTGAATACCCCGTAGCTTCTACGGGATAATTCTATGATGCTCCTCTCGGGTGAGAGCCCTGTTTTCCTGACTTCAACTAGGTCTCTGAGAAACCTCGTGATCCCATTTATTACCTTGTATTCCCTCCCCAGGTATTCAGCGTAGATCATTGATGGTAGTGTTGCTATTATTAATGCTGTTGAGAAGGCTATTGATGAGAGGAAGTAGCTTGGAATATTTAAGTCCTTCGCAGGCCCTACTAATAAATTGTAAAGGCCGGATACTAGGAAGCTGTTCCTTAACTGGTTTCCGGGCGGTAGTACTGCTGGTAGTAGGATGCCGAATACTGTTAGGTAGGCTGTTAACGGTATTGTTACTCCGCCGAACATTATGTATGGACGGTAATCGATCCATGGCTCCTTGTACTGCATTACATCGGTTAGATATATTATCATACCAGAGATCATTGGTAGTAGGATATACATCATTAGGAACATTGCTCCAGGGGAGATTCCGAAGGATAGTGTTCCGGCGTAGGATATTGTTACGAAGTACATTACAGACATGCTGATCAGTGTTAACAATACGAGTGCTAGATAGGCTTCTAATAGGCCGGACAGCCTGTCAGATATTATCTTCATCTTAACAAGGATCTCCGAGAAGAGTAGGCGGGCTTTCTTAACGAGGTAGTCTACAACGTCTCCACCGGCTCTAACAGTTGTAACGTATCCCATTAATAAGTCTCTAACGGTTGCACTTGGTGTTCTCAGCGCTAGCATTGAGAAAGCTGATAATGGGTCTCTGCCTAGAACCCTTACTAGCAGTATGAATCTCTGGCTTAGCTCTGCACTCTTAGTGAATACTCTACGGCTCCTCGTAATCCTTTCAAAAGCTACGTAGGGTGATAAGCCGCTCATAACCATCATGCTTAGATAAGCAACCGTGTATGGGAATTCACCCTCAATGCCTCCGGCCCTGCTACTACCTATTAGTGCTGGGAGGTATACTAGGAATAGGAAGCCTAGGAAGGGAAATAGTACAATTATAGGGATCGCTAGGTAGAATCCCAGCAGTGCTGATACTATGCTCAACAGTATTGTCAGGAGGAATAAGAGGAGGGTTGCAAATGCTATGAATGAAGCATAGACTTCTGGGTAGAGGTGTATGCCGCTCTTACGTATTTCATCAGAGATCTGGGGGTATAACTCGAGTATTTTACGTCCGGGGCGTTCGAAATACCTGTAAACCCAGTCCCAGAAACTCAATGTTTAAAACACCTATTAGCCTGGAGCACGTTTCTCATTTATATATAGTATTGAATAGCGTAATCCCTTATATCTCCATCCAAGTGTTTAGGGTGTGGGAATAAATATTTACTCCGCTCTAGCTAATCTTATACCATAACGGAGACAAATAACAATGTATTCATATACGTGTAACAACTAGTTAGTAGGGTGTATTTATAGGCCTTGGAATCTCTTAAGAAGATATTCCGGCTTTCCCGTGGTGCTCGGAGGCCTAAGCCAGCTGTTATTTCTAAGCGGGAGGAGCTTCGCGAAGAAATTGTTAAGTCTATTGTTGCTCCAGCAGGGCCTGTGCAGATTGCTGAGCGTGATCCCAGCTGGAGGATTATTGAAAGCTACTATATCTATAAGCCCTTCGTTAAAATCGTTATTGCCGAAACAGATACTGGGCCCCGATATTTCGTTGAGGAGTATGGTTTAACTCCTGCAGACAACGAGGTTTTGAAGAAGCTTACACAGATCCTTATAGATGAGATCAGGCCTCCTACGAAGCCTGAGGATATAAAGGATCTTAAGGGATATGTTTTCAGGGAGGCCGAGCGTATTGCTGAGAAGTATAAGAATAAGCTGGGCTTAATTGGTAGTAGGAGGATTAAGCTACTCTACTATAT
>WAON01000134.1 GCA_015521265.1 Desulfurococcales archaeon | reverse complement strand
TAATAGTTGACTCGGTCGGCTTACTCGAACGCCTCTCTAAAACACTTGCACTATACAATATGCTCGCCGACGAGGAGATACGTAGGGATTTCGAGGAAAACCTCGTCGAGAACATTGATGAGAAAATGGAGGAGTTCAAGAACCTTTACAATAGTGTTAAGGATAGGTTATCCAGCTTAAAACTAGGCGGGATTGATGCATCAATAAACATAGACGAACTAAAAACCATGCTTAGGGAAGGGTCTTTCAGTAAAAACTGGTTTGAGGAAAGGATCGGTATTATAGCCCTCTACGCATCCTCGAATGAAGCCGTTGATGATGTTGTAAAGGCTAAGAAACTATTAAACGATATGCGTAGAATACTAAAACTCTACCGAGCCCTAGGCAGTCACCCGGAAAAGATATACTATGTTGAAGATATTGAAGTCTTAGCCTTCGTGTATGGTAGTATACTTAAAAAGATGCGTAAAAGAACCAGCAGGCTTGGAAGAAAGTTCTGGAATGAACTAATAAAATACATTCACTCACACATGGTTATCGAGGAGTTCAAGAAGGTTGCTGAAGCAGAGATAAACGATAAAACACTCGAAGCATTATTGAAAGCTACATCTCCAACCATCGAGTTGAAGAGGGTTGTTGCAGACTACTACTTCTACCTCCGCGGAATACTTGCAAGGAATCTCCATGATCCAATTTATAGGGAGATAATGAAGAGGCTTCAAAAACTGTTAAAGGAGTGGATTAAGAAGAATATAGATCTAAGGGTATTCCTTGCACAGCTGAAAGCACTAGATGAAGAGAGGAGGAGTTATGAGGAGAGGATAAGGGGTAAACCTGTTGAAGAAAAGATCGGGGAGGCAATAAACACCTACATTAGGAGCCAGATCCTAAATGATCCAAGGATATCACTAAAGCTTAGAAATATGAAGCGGGAAGTTAAACGCCTACTAAAGAAGAAGATAACATCAACGATAAAACCCAGCGATAAACAGCGGTTATCGAGCGCCCTTTTAAAAGACTTATTCCTAGAACTGGGTAGTAGGAGGGATGAGGGCGAGCTGGCTAGTCTCGCGGATAGACTAGTAGAGGAGTTTATAATCGAAGAACTCGAGAGGGCTATGAAGAATGAATAAGAAAAGGGTTTGGAAGCTACTAGAGCAGGCTAGGAAGGCTTTAGGCTTAGAAGATAGTGTTAAACTCATACTCTACCCTATGAAGTATAAGGTTGCATCGGTCTCATTGAAAACCAAAACTATAAGGTTAAATAAGAACCTTTTAGGGGTATTCGACGATGAAACATTATACTATATAATACTCCATGAACTAATACATATCAAAACCTCTTCTTTAAGCCATGGAGAAAAGTTTTATAAAAACCTGGAATCACTTTATACAATCGACGAGATAGAAGGGATCGAGAATAATATTATAAGGAAACTCATCGAAAGGGGAATAAATACCGAGAAATGGCTAGCATAAATAATTCCTACTACAACTATCTACCTGCTTTGTACCCTGCCCTCCTCCAGGGTTTAGCAGAGGGAACTCCTAATAATGGCTTATATACATTAGTAATTGAAGAAGCCGGGAATTATACAGCTATGGCTGGGCTAGTCTCGGTGGTTGTGGTCTTGATTAGGATTAGGGATTTATGGATGAGTTTTGACAGCGTTGATGCATTGAAGAATATAAGCCTTGACATTGAGCCGGGTAAGCTGTACGTGTTGCTGGGCCCTAATGGTAGTGGTAAGACCACCCTGTTGAAGATCCTTTTAGGGATTTACAAGCCGACTCGGGGAAGTGTATCAGTTTATGGAGTCGTACCTTGGAGGGAGCCGGTTAAGGTTAGGAAGATAACTGGTTACGTGCCCGAAGATGATATTATTTATCAGAGCCTTACGGTTAGGGAGTATCTGAGCTTTGTTGCTAGGATTAGGGGTATTCCAAGGGGAGAGGTTGAGGAGAGGCTTGAACGGGTTATGGATGCCTTCATGCTACACGATAAAGCAGATGAGTATATTGGGAACCTTAGCCATGGTTATAAGAGGAGGGTATTACTCGCCGAAGCCTTTATACACAACCCGGTAATCTACCTCCTAGACGAGCCCTTCATAGGAATAGATCCAAGGATTGCTAAAGCCCTTAAAACAGTACTCAGGGAGAAGGCTAGGGAGGGTAAAACAGTAGTTGTAACAACACATATCCTAGAAATAGCTGAAGCAATAGCTGACCAGGTAATACTGATCTATAAGGGAGACCTAATAGCTACGGGCACCGTTGAGGAAGTCCTGGAGAAGGCTAAGGCTTCACAGCTCGAGGAAGCCTTCCTAAGCTTAACAATGAGCCATGCACAAGTAGCAGAGATCATTAAAGCGCTTTCATCCTAAAACAATGAGGGGTATAATGGTAGTGGACTCATTTATAGACTGGGAGGCTTTCACTATAGCATCAGTATTCGTCCGGGAAGCTATTTTTAGGAGTTATAAGCGTAGCGGCCGGGAGAACCGCTTCATGAAGTTTCTCCTAGACGTATTCATGCCTAGGGCTACGGATGATGTTTTAACATATAATATGAAATGGTTTGTAGCAGGATTGTTCAGCGGGTTATTCATGGCTATTTGGATACCATTATTCGTACTCAGCAGTAGGTATCTAGGCTTAATGTACACGGCTGAGCTACTATTGATCAGCTATTTAACCATGGCCTTCATAATAGCCGTAATCATAGTATTCGACCTAATACACCAAGTTACAGCATCGATCAGGGAATTAAAGCTTTGGACCGTGCTCGAGAGACACCCGGTTCCAAAGAGTGTTTTAGAGAAAGCATCCTCCTACAGCGTATTGATCGGAGGGGGTATCTCATTACTATTCGGAATAGGCTTGGCTATAGGCGTTATAACCTATATTGTAACCGATAACCCTGGTGCTGTACTCTACGTTCCAATGGGCTTCCTTGCATCGATAATGCTGATCTACCCTGCTGCTCTAGTGTTAATCGATAAAATAGGCTCATCCCTCTCAAACCTAGTAAGCCTGATAATATATGTTTTACTCGTAGCAGCGGCTATGAGTTTATACGTTGTATTCATAGGTTTAGCTTCTCCGGCAGAAGTATACTTAACAATTTACTCTTACAGGGTAGTCTACCCATTATCCTATGTCTACGTATCAGTCCTTGGAAACGATGCATCAGCGGCTTTATCATCCCTATCATACTTCCTACTAGGCCTAGTATTATCAGCCACGATCCCGTCCCGTCTAGGAATAAAACTATTAGAAGCAAGGACTGGGAGGGGTAAGAGGAGGGTTTTGAAGTATCCCCGTTTATGGTCTATGGCTTTCAAAGATGTGTTCATACTTTTAAGGGATAGGGCTAGGTCGAAGCAGTTTTATGGGCAGATAGCCGCCTTGATCACGCCGGCAGCGGTTCCATTGTTTACTCCGAAAATACTCTATATTATCAGTGTTACGGAGTATATGCATGTAGTATTCATATTCACGATCTACGGCTTACTATCATATATACTAGCAGTAATAGCCTCCCCAGTCCTATTATTCTCTGAAGCGGAGAATTCCCTGATCCTTAAACGATTACCGTTAACAATTAACGATGTAGCACTATCCAAGCTATTGGCTTCACTAATACTCTACCAGCCCTTCCCACTACTACTAGCATCCCTTGTAACCTACATGCTACGCGACCCATTAATCGGCTTAATCGTTTACTACTCGTTAAACTCCTACTGGGTTCTGGGAGGGATTATAACCCTATACCTAGTATTACTGGGCTTATGGCGTAGTAGTACTGCATGGACAGAGCTCAGCCTAGGTATTATTAAGAGGCTTATCGTAACACTCGTAGCTGTCTCCCCACTACTCATCTACGTACCCATAGTGATGTTCATGTACTTCGTTGATGTATCAACCGCTATAACCGCTATACTTATAACACCAGCCCCATTACTCGTCGGGTTATTAATCTACAGCTTCGCGGTGGATAGGGTTTGACCAGGTACTGTATATACTGTGGACGCGAAGACTCACCGGAGAACCCGGTTGTAGACGGAGTCTGTTTAGAGTGTAGGATTAAGCGTGGAGAAATACTGCGGGTTGAAAAGAATGTTTTAAGGTATGATATTTGCAGGGTTTGCGGTAGTGTTAGGATAGGTTATAAGTGGAGGGATACACACGGGTTTGAAGAAGCGATAACGCTAATAGTCTACGAGGAAGTACCGAGATACGTTATACCCGGCCCGGGAGTTGAGGATCTAAGGGTTGAGAAGTACGAGTATTCTACAGCCGCTAACTGGAGGACCATGGTAAGAGTATACTTCGCCGGTACTTATGGGGGTAAACGGTTTACTTACCCGGTAGAATTCACTATATTCTTCAACCCATCCAAGTGTCCAAGATGTAAAATGGTTGATAGTGGAGAATATGAAGCTGTATTGCAGATTAGGGGTGTAAACTCCAGAGTACTCAATAATATCCTATCTAGAGAGTTCATGGCTGATAAGAGGCTGCGGGAAGACCTAGTTGATGTTATTGAGGCTGATAACGGCGTAAACCTATACTTCTACAATCATGGTGCAGCCCGTAAACTAGCCCGCAGACTCGCGGGCAGGCTCGGGTTAAGGATTAGGGAGGACTATGAAGTAGCCGGGACTCGTAGCGGGAAGCAGAGGGCTCGTTTATCGATCAGCTTGAAGCCTAGGAAGTAATTATTCCCACCGGTTAGAAATTATTATAAGGTTGATAAGATAATAGTGGGACATGAACCAGTGATTCCAGTAAGATAGGAGGATTTGATAAGAATTGAAGAATAACGATGTCGATGTTAAACTAATAAAATACTTAACAATGAATGGAAGGATAAGTATTACGAGGCTAGCAGAGGAAACCGGGCTAAGCTATACAGCTGTTAGGAATAGGCTTAAAAGACTCTTTGGAAACGGTTTACTCGAGATTAAACCAATTGTTTCAGCAAAAATTTATGGTACAACAGCCGCATTCCTAAGAATTAAGACTAGGAATCCGGTTAAACTCGTTGAGAAGTTTAGCAGTTGCAATAAGCTGGTAGGAATTATGTCTACTGGTAGCGAAGTACTAGTATTGTTAGCGTCGAGGACGAAGAAGGATATAGCATATACTATTGACCGAATAATCTCATCCGATCCAGGCCTAGAGGAGTTCTCGATCGAGTATGGCCGAATACCGTCTTTCATAAAGATCCCTATTAAGAATCCGGAGCCTGATTGTGAGAACTGTATATATTACAAGTTGAAACTATGTAGTGGATGCCTACCACTGCTCCGGGTGAAGAATAGGAAGGGTTAGAACCTGGATAATAGGAAGGCTATAAGTCCTAGTAGCATAGCTCTAATCGTATGCTTCCTAGACTTTTCAAGTATTTCCCTCCTACCAATATACCTATACGCCTTTATCAACGCATACATGTACACTATGGCCGCGATCGTTATTAATACTAGGTAGTATGCTCCAGCATATCCCGCTATGCCCGTTGCGATCCCCAATACTGAGCCTACTAAACCCATCATAATCATTAACAGCCTTGCTCTTCCCACACCATACCTTATAGGTATCGTTATATAGCCGTACTTCTTATCACCTTCGACATCCATTATAGCCTTCAAAATCTCCCTACCAGAGTTAATGAAGAATATTGTTAGCGAGAAACAAGCCATAAGGCCTAGGAGGCTTGCCGGGGCCCCAGCTACTACGTAGCCGTATACTATTGGGCCAGTAGTTGAGAAGGATACTATGAAGTGGCTCCACCAGTATCTTCTAAGGAAGCTGTACATGTAACCTACTATTACATAGATACTGGCTATGATTAAAGCTGTGAATCCTATAGGGATATTGATAATGATTGCTAAAGTCATTACTATGAGGCTACTCCAGAAGACACTACTAGGTTTAACCCTACCGCTAGGTATTGGTTTCCAAGGCTTATTAACAGCGTCTACGAAGCGGTCGATATAATCATTTATCAGCATTGATGAAGCCGAGCCTAGGAAACCGGTTAGAAAACCGATTAATAGTACGTGTATTGGGGGTAGGGAATAATTTGTATATACGAGTACAGCGAACAATACACCGAGACCGGTCATGAAGGAATTGAAGGGCCTAGTCATCAATAATAAATCCTTGATCATAACGATAAACCCGTTATTGATAGTGTACAATAAGATTGTAATATGGGGATAGGGATAAAATATCATGTAGTAATCCATATGTTTACATGGTGATGAAACGACGGTAGTATGAACCCCTAAGGGTTGGGGGATGTAGAGCGTTCTCCTACCTGATCAATCCTACCATACATGTAGTGCTCCCAGCAGGATGCCGACGCCTATCATTAATAGTATTACTATGATCGGGTGAACCCTCCATACGAGTATCAATAGTATTACGATGGTTGTTATTGTTAGGGCTATCCCAACTTCATGGAAACCGGGGAGTTTCCAGACTGTTTCCCTAAAAGTAGAATAAAGAACAACAATGATCAAACCAATAATAGTCGCTTTAAGAGCTTTAAGGATCGACTGCACAATCCTATTGTTGAAGTACTGCGTCAACCCGTAAGCTATTAGCGATATTATGAAGAAGGGAGGTATGATTACGCCCATCGTAGCCACTACTGCTCCGGGTAGTCCCGCTATTTGGAATCCCACATAGGTTGCAGCATTCACAGCTACGGGGCCTGGTGTTGATCCGGCGATTGCTACCAGGTTGTAGAACTCGTTCTCTGATATGTATCCAGCATCTTCAACGAGCTCCTTCTGTATTATCGGTATAATAGCCCATCCGCCGCCGAATCCTACGAGGCCGATCTTGAAAAACCTTATAAACAAGTCTAGGAGAATCGCCAGCTTCAAAACGTTTCTCCCCAGTATTGTTATTTTTCGAAAATAGTATATTGTCTATGGCTTATACTATTATCGCCTCATGATTCTATGGTATAATGAGTATTGGAGACCATATCTTTCTACAAATATGTTTATACAGGAGTTCTAGAAACGTTCTCTTTTTAGCAACGAATAGATCGTAGCCGGTCATTCTATCTTCCAACTCATTAACAGCCTTGTGCTCGACAACGACTTCTTTTCGCTGTTGGAGTATGGCTAATATATCTTCTGGGAGTACTGCATCTTCTATCTCGAGGACGTGTAGGGTTGTTGTAAATGGTATATCAGATATTGGAGTGTATAATAGTACTGGTTTACGGCACTTCTCGATTAATCGCTTGGCTGTTCTACCAAGTCCTTCACATTCAGCTGTTGCTCTTGGGGTTATAGCTACTAGGTCGATATTATAGGTTTCACAGTATTCTCTAAGCAGATCAGATGGCTTGCCTCGGAGGACGTGTTTAATAATGTTAGAGACGCCATGTTTCTTCAGAAGTGTTTCGACGCTGGTATGGGCTTTAGTGATTGTATCCATTAATACCTTCTCATAATACTTTGTAAGCGTAACCCTCCTATGAACCGGTTTAACAACTGTAACAATATGATACTCAGCATGGGGGAATAGCTCGGCTAGGTAGTCGGCTAGCTTATATATTGCGGGGCTATCCACAGTGCAGATCATTATTTTCAAGATGAAACGCCCTCCAAGATTATATTCTTGGCTTAGTAGAATAATAA
>WAON01000133.1 GCA_015521265.1 Desulfurococcales archaeon | reverse complement strand
TAGTAATATTCTCTCCCCCGGCTTAGCCTGGTCTAGTACTCTGGCTAAGCCTATTAGTGCTGATGAATTATAGCTGTTCCCTATTTTCGGGGTTACCAGGCCTGGTAGGACTTTTTCTTTTGGTATTCCTAGTCTTTTAGCAACTGTTAATGGAAACTTACCGTTTGGCTGGTGGAATATTGCGTAGTCGAAATCCTTTACGTTTAGACCAGTTTTCTCTAATAAGCCTTTTACAGCGTTTATTATGTGGTGGAAATATGCTGGTTCACCAGTGAATCCTTCCCCGTGCAGTGGATAGGGTACGTGGGCTCTTCTCCAGAAATCCGGAGTATCGGTTACATAGGTATACGAGGCTTCGAATACGGCTGCTGCTTCACTGCTTGGACCAGTTATTAAGGCTGTAGCTGCTGATGAAGCCGTGTATTCCAGTATATCTCCAGGGTTTGCCTGCGCCGTATCGGAGCCTATTACTAATGCGTACTTTACTAATCCACTAGCTACTGCACCGATACTTATCCTTAATGCTTCACTAGCGGCTCTACACGCGAATTCTAGGTCTGTAGCCATTGTTTTGGGCGTTATGCCTAGTGCTTCTGCTATTATTGTAGAGGATGGTTTAACGGCGTAGGGTTTTGACTCGGTTCCGAACCATACGGCTTCGATTTCTGATGGTTTTATACCGGCTCTTCTCAAAGCGTTCCTAGCTGCTTCCCAACCCATTGTTACAGCGTCTTCGTCTCTTCCAGCAACTGATTTTTCCTCGACCATTAACCCTTTCGGGGTTTCTGGTGGGAAACCCCATATTCTTGTGATTTCTGATAATGGGAGCCTCCATCGTGGTATGTATACTCCCCAGCCAATAATACCGGTTTTATCCTCAGGCTGCAATTATTCCCCCTCAATGGATTGGTATTTCTACATGGTAGTAAAAAGGATTCCTAGTGAGAAAATTGTTTGTGGATGAAATTATTTATTCTACCTAGTCCTCAGCCTTGGCTCAACTATTCTCTCGAGAGCCATTCCTAGTAGTACGAATGTTAGCGATGTTATCGCTATTAATAATCCCGGCGGTATGATCCACCACCAGAGGTCTATCCTACCATACTGCCTTGCTCCTGCAAGTATTAGTCCCCACGTGGGGTATCCGTGGTATATTCCTAGTACTGCTAGTCCTGCTTCTGCTAGTATCGCGGCTGGTACTGAGAATACCATTGATGCTACTGCGTATGGTATTACTTGTGGTGTTATGTGTAGGAAGATTATCCTCTTATTACTAGCTCCTAGACATTTTGCTGCTTCAATGTATGGTTCGCTCTTTATTGATAAGGCCATCGATCTTATAACTATTGTTAACCCTCCCCATCCGAATACGATTAGTGTTATCATTATCAGCCATAGCCTATAGATTGGCTCGTGGAATACTGCTATAGCTATGCTCGCTATTAGGATTAGGATTGGTAGTAGTGGTATATTGCCGATGATGTCTACAGTCCTCTGTATTACTTCGTCAACCCATCCGCCGTAGTATCCGCTTATGACTCCTAGTATTACTCCTATAACCGTGTCTACGAAGGCTACAACTACGCCGATAGCCATCGCTATTGGGAAGCCGTAGTATAGACCTATAGCCAGGTCTCTGCCTAGATTATCTGTTCCCATCCATCCATAAGCTGATCCTTTAACTACTACTTGAACTTTCCCGATTTCATCGGTTAAGTAGGATACCGGGATATCTGGAAGGGTTTCGAATTCTACTAGTATGGTGTATCTTCCTTTTAATGGCTTGTATATTATGGTTTTGTTCCCGCCGCTCATGATCTCCTGGGGCTTGCCGAAGAGGAAATTGGTGATCTTATTACCAGGTATATCATTCTCAGTTATGTTGACTCCGTATTTCTGATTCATTAATGCTAATGACTCATTGCTGATCGATACTATTGTGCCTACGTCAGGGATCATTGATAATGGCTGTGTTACGTATGCATAGATTTCGCCTTTAATGGTTTTATTAGCTGTTAATTGGGGTAGTACTTCTTTGAGTGTAAAGTTTAATCCGTCAGGCCTAATAATGATCACTCTAACCTTCGGCATTGCATATCTTAGCCCGGTTGTTACATTGTAGATCTTCCATCTATCGATAGCTTTGATCCTATATACTTTGATTAATAGGCCTGTTGGAAATGCGTTATCGTTTAATACATAGGTAGCTTTGTACCGTAGTATTGGCGTCTTTACCGTAATTATAAATCCTGAGACGGTGACTTTTTGAATCTTATAAATTAAGTCATAATGCGATCCCGGGACATTGATGACTCTATGCGGTGCTACTGGCTGTCCGAAATACTTAACCCAGACTGGGGGAACGGTTATCGGGTTGTTTTCCCAGTATTTGGGATCGTTCCATATAGTTGTGAAGTTTGAAGGCATTGTTACCGCAGCCATTATCGATATGAATAAGAGAATGGCGAATAGTATTAGTCCTACCTTTCCTGTTCCGAAACGCCATATTTCTCTCAAGTATTCTTTTATCGTGGGTATGCCAAGTATACGGTATAGCTTATCTTTAAATGATTCTTGAAATGGGGCGTATTTTTCTTCGAATGCTTTACTACTGCTCATCTATACCTCACCCTGGGGTCGAGCCATATATAAAGTGCTTCGAGGATCCACCTTGCTATAACATAGATGAGTGTGAATACATAGGTTAAGCCTAAGATTGTTGCAACGTCTCCATCTACTATTGCTGCATAATATAGTGATCCCATCCCCGGCCAGTAGAATACTGATTCGGTAATGATTAATCCACCTATTGATCCCGCTAATCCTAGTATAACGTATGTTACTATTGGTGGAGCTGCTACTCTTACGATGTATTTACGCACGATCATTGATTCCGGCAACCCCTTCGCCTTAGCCACCGTTACGAAGTCCTCCCTCACAATTCTGAGAACTACTGCCCTCACACTATATAGCCATCCGCCGAGGAATGTTATTACGATCGTTATTATTGGTAGAGCTGCATAGTATGCTATCATTATAGTATTGTGCAACGGGTCGTTCCAGAAGTCGTTTATGAATTTTATAACGGCTGTGCCTGTTGGCGGGAATATGTGGAGTTCGTAGGCGAAGAAGAATATGAAGATCATTCCCAGCCACCATACCGGTATCGCGTTGAATAGTGCCGCGTAGGATACTACTAGTCTATCTAGTTTTGTACCGTAGTGATAGGCTATTTTCGGGGCTAGGGGGAGTGCTATAGCCATACATATTATTTCAGCGACTGTCAGCATCACGATCGTTCTTGGTAATACTATGAGTATTACATCCCATACCTTTGCGGGTGCTAGTACGCCGGCTACGTTTACTACGTCTTGTTTATCTGTTTCACCTAGGTCGCCCATTAATGTGTGTAGTACCAGTGGTATTACGCGGTGATACCATGGCTTGTTTAGCCCGTAGACTATTGTTAGGTTTCCTCTCTTCCACCTAACTAGATCGCTTATTGGATAGCATACTCTTGGAGGTGATATGCGGACTGTTAGGGTTGAGAATGCAGTGGTTATCTGGGTTGTATTGTAGTATGTGATTTCTATTATTAGTTTATAAGTACCGGTTAATGGTTTGTATTTAATTTTTCCATTAACTTGTTCGGGTATAGAGTAGAATAAGGTGTTTACGGTTGCCTGCAGTTTTACTTTTTTCCCGTTGAAGTATTTTGTTCCGAGTGCTTTAATAATCGATTTCTGTAGATTTTTTGTATTAGGTTTTGCGATGTAAGTCGAATTTGTTTGTACTACACCACTGGTGATATTTGTTAGATTAAGTCCCTTGATTACCGCAGTAGCGTTAATGTATAGGAATCTAATAC
>WAON01000132.1 GCA_015521265.1 Desulfurococcales archaeon | reverse complement strand
CACGTATACGACGAACGCCGAGCGACCAATCCTTATCCCTACAATTAGTAGCAACTAGACAGAACTGAAAGCCAACAGTTCTTGGAATTTCGAGAGGATTAGAAACATAATACTGATGTAGCAACTAGACAGAACTGAAAGTCTAGTCAGATTCGTGATCTATGTAGCAATTCCGTTATTAATTCCATTGTAGCAACTAGACAGAACTGAAAGTTAAGTAGTAATACGACTATAGAATGTGATGGCTTAGGGTGAACGGTGTTGACTATAAATATTAGAGAATACGCTGTTAGTATCGGTATAAGTAGGGAGGTTCTCGACGAGATTGTTGATAAAGCTGTGATACTGGTTGAGGGCGAGACTATTGATAAGGATATCATCACCATAGACAACTACTATTTCTGGGAAGAGGAGAAAACAGTTGGAGACTACATATTTGACCTTGTGAGTATGAGTCATGATAAAAAAGCTCGGAAAATATATGCATTACTCATAGGAGAGAAACACGTGCTAAGCCTGGAAATAGTTGATGGAAAGATAAAACTACTCGATATCGGAGAAAAGGTAAGGACTAGAAGGAATTGAAAATCGCAAGGAGTTATATAATTAGTATCGTTCAACTGTCCAGGATCACTTGAAAATCATTATTAAGAATACATAGTTGATTCTCGGCTCCTTTTCTAAATAATATTGCTTATAACCTTATCATAGTTATGGTGATTGGGATGTGCAGGTTATTGGATAACGAGCTGTCTAAGATTCCTAGAAGTGTTAGGAAGATAGTACCTCGTAGACTTGTAGTGATAATTGAGACTGGGGAGGGTTATAAGGGGACTTATCTACACCACTACTTGGCCGAGCCCGATCCATTCATCATCGATGAAACCCCCATGGAAGATATCATAAGGGACACCCTACTATCATCAACCAACAAAGACGTAAAAAGAATAATATTAATATTCAGGAAGGGGAGGCCGGAAACACCAACATACATATAGAATCGTGATCGAAAAGGGGCAAATTATAGAATATAAGGAAGTTTAACTCCACAATAACCCTAAGGGGCTGGGAGTCCATTATCGCTGTGGTTTCCCTTCAATAACTTTAAGTCAATATTAACTTTGTTTTAACTAGAAGATACTGAGAGTTCATTGGCTATGCTTCATCGGTAGGAATTATCCATGTAGGCTCTCATCTATACTATTTATTTCCCACTATGTATTAGTATTACGCGAAAACTAGAGAAGGCCGTTCAATATGGGGGTGTTTTGGAGGTATGGGTTTGTATGAGGAGATCGAGAGAATTGAGAGGGAGGCTTATAGGAAGGGTATGAAGCTCTACGGTATTTATTTAAAACTTAAGCCTAAATACAGGTATGCTGCGGATAAAGTATTGAATGGGATCGCTCAGGGTCGGGTAACGTATGAAGAAGCCCTCAAGAAGCTGAGGGAGCTTTATAGGAAGCAGCAGTTAGAGAGGGAGAAACGGATAAAAGATAGGGCCAGAAAACACTAGCGGATCCACACTCACTCTAAAATTATTATGATTAAATACACAGGCATCAGCACATTTTACAACCGGCCCCTCATCGTTATCGTTCCCACAATTTGATTAAAAATAGTGTTGTAACCGCAGAATGTTTAAGTATTTTGAAAAATGCTAAATAATACATGCGAGCCGCCCGGGAACTCCCGCCTCTGACCCAGGCCCCAGCGGCTTGGACATGGAGTGGCGGGACGGCCGGGCTGGCGGATGAGCGCTGCTCTCTTCAACCCTACAAGGAGGATGGATAAGAAACAACTAGTCTCTTCATTCTAGGCCAGCTTCCCAGAGCCTTTTCTCGATAATCTTCCTTGCTTTGGGATAGGTTATTTTTCCTCGACGATACTTCTCTAATACACCTCTAAGACCCTTAGCTAGTCTAGGATTAGTCTTTCCTAAAGCCATAATGTTCCCAAGTAATCGACCAATACGATGCCTAGCGATCTTCGTAGATCTTACACTAGCATATTCCCTATGGCGAACCCTCTCATAATACCTTTCAAGCACTTTCCGAAGCTTTCTATCCACAATCTCTGCCTTTTTATCCATGGGTATCCCTCTTCATTGATAGTATTATCTGGGGAACTAGTCATAACGCTTAACTCTATTAATTCAAATTATTTTAGACATTAATAATCGCAAGTTAAGGTTGAGGAAAGTAGGGTGATTTATGATCTCTGGAAACTCCCCGGTTTCCACGAATAAGGATCCAACGAATAAAACCACAACCCCAGAGTACCGAAGATGGAAAAAGTGGAGGATTTAATGCTGTACAAGATAAAGGTTCAAAGATAATATTAGTACCAGCACCTTCTAGTGAAAGGGGTGCGTGGGTTATTGGTAACAGCCAATTATGATGAGGGTTTAGGAATATTCCAGAGAATATTCTTAGCCTCAAAGTCACGAATTATACTCTACTAGTAATTGCTGAGAAGGATCCAGACTATAAGTATTTGGAACACATATTGATCCCGTAGAAACAAGTTTCTACGGGGAAGGGATTAACAGTCGAAGAATTACCAAAATACATCGCCGATAAATCGAACGAGGAAGGCATCATAAAGATAAAACTCGCAGTAAAAAATCAGAAAAGACATATATGAATTCCAAACTGTGAAGAGTAGAATAGAATTATTATATACCTAGGTGTTCCAATTCTGTGAGTGTTGGGAATTACTGTAACCCCCCGGTTCCCATGAATACTAGGCCCCTGTGTAAACTGTTCAATCCTTAACTAGTACATAACCACCGGCGGGGAAATAATATAAGATAACCGATGAATAAAAGTATGGTGGAAAATCGACGTATAATAATAGCATGTGGTGAGCTAAGAGGGGGTTGTAGAGTATAATTGAAGCATCGTCCCGTCGAGGAAGTGATCGATCCTAGTGATGAATATGAGGAGAAGCTTCTCGAGTTGATTGAGAAAGCGTACAGGGGCGATAAAGTGTTATTTAGGAAGCTCGCAAAGCTCTACGATAAAGCAGTGTACACGTACCATATGAACTTTAAGAAGGCTTACAAAGAAGCCCTAGAACTACTGGAGAAGCAGTAAATAATTAATTCAATCACCAAGGCATTCTTATCCTAAAAATGGCTTAACCCTAAAAACCCGATGAAGCACCTCAGTATTTAAGAGTTCCTTAGAGTTGAAGCAGGGTTGGAAGAGGATTTTATGGTTTGATGGTAAAGATCTGAGTACTGTGTTGAAAGAGATACGAAGAGAGATCCTTAGGCTTAGAGTATGAAACTATGCAGTATTAATAATAGCTTCTAGGGATCAGGGCCATATCTATTTAGACCGCATGTTGTATCCGGAGGTTTATAATTAGTATGGGAGAAATGAAGTACTAACCGTTAGGAAGCTAATAGTATATATTATTGATGAATCAAGGGATCTAAATGTAGGAAAAAGTAAGACTAATCGTGGAAGCAAAGAATGAAATCTAGGGTTTTGAAGCAGTCTATGGTAGCATTAAACGATTATTTCATCGCTGAGTATTGCGCTGTTATTGTAGGTTTACTGGTAGTAGTGCCTTATTCATGGGAACCGGGGAGTTTCCACGGGAAAACTACAATAATAAAAACTAAATCCCAACTATTAACTATACATAATATTTAGTATAATGGTACAGTGGGGATTATTCATTGAAAGCCAGTGGTTGTTTAGTTGTTGGGCTTGTTTAGAGTATTTTATTGGTAGGGGGTTTGCCGTAGGATTTATATGTAGTGTTTAGTAGTTGGGGTTTAGAAAATTTTCTCTTTAGAGTTTTCCTCCTAGCTTTATTATTGACTTTGTTGCTTCTTCTAGGTCTTTATAGGTGTCTACTGCTTTCCAGAATATGTCTGTGTATTTTACGGCTCCTAGTACTCCGTCTTTAGCCATTGCTGGGAAGGCTGTTCTTTCGAGGTCTCCTTTTTCTGGGAAGTATTTTAGTGCTTCAGGTGTCATTGCGTATACTCCGGCGTTTATCCAGTAGTCCTCGATCCTCGGCTTCTCGATGAAGCCTGTTACTTTGTAGTCGTCTTTTATTTGTAGTACTCCGTAGGGGCTTGGTAGTGGTATTGTTGCTATTGATGCTACTAGTTCTGGGTATTCATCTAGTTGTTTGAATAGTAGCATTGGGTTTAGGTTTGTTAGGATGTCTCCGTTTAATACTAGGAACCTGCTGGTCTTGCTGAGTATGTGTTCAGCGTTCTTAATAGCGCCGCCAGTACCCAATGGTTCGTCTTCAACTACATATGTAACCTTAACTCCCAGCCTACCACCGCTGCCGATATGCTCGATAATCCTCTCCTTCCTATAACCAACCAATAACACGAACTCGTTGAAGCCATAACGTTTAAGCCACTCGATCTGCCATTCAAGTATAGGTTTCTCAGCAACACTAACAAGAGGCTTCGGAATCTCCTCCGTATAAGGTCTGAGTCTCTTACCAAAACCACCGGCCAATATAACAGCCATCATGCAAGACCACCCCCTAATACCGCATGCTCTAACAACTATAACGCAGAGGCTCCGCCATGAATAATACATGTAGAAGGGAATACAAATAATTAAC
>WAON01000131.1 GCA_015521265.1 Desulfurococcales archaeon | reverse complement strand
TCCTAATACAATCCCCTACAATAACATTCACATCAATACTCGTAAACTCGTGTTTTCCACGCCTAGTAGTTCTAACAGCGAATGATTCATTACTTGAAATATACTTATTTATTCCACCTGAAAGAACATTACAGATCTCGTATGGTTCGGCCCTCGAAACAAAATGTATCGGTAATACTTTTCCAGCTTCAGGAATATTTTCAAGAATCTCCTTAACTACTCTATCTCTTACGGATGGATCACCATAAATGAGCACTAATCCCTTAAAACCTCGAGGAGCAGGTGCAGCTTCGACATCTCTAATTAATTCTTTAATACGTGTAGCTACTATTCTCTCGAAACCTAGCTCAGTTTTAACTAGTATTATTGGTTCTTTCAATAAGATCACACCTAGTGGATATTACCTAGATGAACTGTTGTATTATTGACTTTTAAGTAATACCCTTATAGAAAATAATGGATCGGAAACGGAGAAGAGGGTTTCAGCGTTTAAGCTGTAGAGGTGAGACTACTGTCGCCGGCTTTAATCCCTCCGGTGTTGGTATCAGTAGTAGTTTCGACTTGTATACTTCGACTTTTCTTATAGGATATATTTTCCTAGCTCTCTCTGCTATTACAGCGCTCATCTTTCCGAACAACATTTCCTGGATCAGTTCGTCAAGGGTTAACTGCGGAACTCTTTCATTAACGTATTCTTCCATGATCTTTCTAATCGCTCTTTTCTGGCTAGTTCGAGCTCTATAACTGGTTAGGGCTACAATTGTTAGTCTTAGATGGTAGTTGTCTTTTGTTGCAACGTTGAATATTCCCTGTATCTTACTGCTCTTTCTCCTGATCAGGCTCTTCATGTAGTCTCTTGAAAGTTCGTGTCCTTTGAATCTAGTTATAGCTGTATCGTCTTTTACATCGATTATTTGAAAGTATAATCGGACGTGTACTTGTGTTATATCTCCCGTTATATCGTATAGTGTTGTCTCCATTACTCGGCCTATTAGTTTTAACGGGTCGTCTGCCGGTGTTGTCCCGATAACCATGTTTCCAAATATTGGTGGTGCAATTACTCTATACCATTTTTTCAGCTTCCATTTATCTCTTACTGCAAACTTCCTCCTCGAAGACAATAATAGCACCCCATTAATTATCTATCCTGCATAGACTATTCCCAATCTAATCATCTAAGCCCTATTTAAGCATTATCAGTGTTTCATCGATTACCTCGATTATGGATAGTATTTCATCTATTGTCCCCCTCAGGCTATCAAACTTTTTTGTGTTAAAAGGAGTTGCTACGCGGAACTCATAAATACATCGATCACCCATATCCCTGACATTCGTCTCTATACGCATCTCCTTAGGAATATTAACGTTGTCGGGCTCGATAGCCTTATACAAACTAGTGCAGTATAATGGATCAAAACCCTCAACTAAAACAACAGCTTCCGAATACTCCACAACCTCACCCCACACTGCAAAGCTGTCTCCCATCACAATTTTCTAACACGTAATCCCAATCATAACCAGCCCGTAGCAATTCCCGGGCAACGGTATACTCTCCACGATCAACATGTTTAATTAAAACAGGCTTATCCGGCAATTTACCAATAGAATCCAATGCATCAATAATCAATTCAGGCCTAGTAATATAGTCAGTCTCAACAACATTACTACCACTAAGAACCTGCATAACAGACATACCAGCCTCAACCGCAACAACATCAATATACTTCTCATAAATACTCAAAACATGGTTAAGGAGCATCTGATCAAAAGCTATAAGAGGAATTTTAACCGGGTTATCAATGCCTAAAACCATATAAACTAGTAGAGAACCCATAACCGATGGAGAATCAATCCTTACCTTACCAAGACCAATCATGTAGACGTATCCTATAAGCCTATACAATATATCCTTTCGCGTTGAAGGATCAATATCAAGGTTATCATATAGTAACTGGACAAACCTCTTAGCCCTCTCCGGCTCAGTCTCCGAGAAAACATGATGACTAGTAGCAGACCCCGGATCACCAACCCCGGGAATCATACTTATCAAACGAGTAGCTTTCTCAACATCACCAGTAAGACCCGGGAGGAAGGGTATTAGTGTATTCATTACCTGGTTAACAAGCTTCTTCCTACCCCAACCCCAAAGCCTAAAACCAAACTCCGAAACAACTAGATCCTGCTCTACTAATTCATCAAGCAGTGATTTCTCAACATCTCTAAACCCTTCCTTCCCCAGATCAAGCCCTCTATACTGCCCGGCGATAAGGCTTAGAACCGAAAACCAGTAGTAGTTGCTCGACTTGTTCTTAGTGAAAAACGTTGCTAACCCCGTAATACTATGTGTTTTCTCCTTCTCCAATAATAATACATCCGGATAGCTGGGCTTAGAAGGAAACCCTATCAACAACTTCACAGAATCATTATTATCCTTAACACTTCTAACATCTAACCCTATAACAGCTTTCCTACCCAGTTCATGCAGTGTTTCCATTAGAACTCCAGCAGCGAGCAAGGAGTCTAAGTCTGTGCTCGGAATTATTAATACCCTGTCCTTCTCGAGTATTGAAGTTATAACATCTTGAGCAGATGTCAAAAATAATCACTTATTCCGGTAGATAATTATCACTATAGATATTTATCATAAATACTTTTAGAGTTAGAGAGATGTATTAGTTTTAGAGATAGCTTGATACTAGTAGCTTCGCCTGCTCCGGCGTGTACTTC
>WAON01000130.1 GCA_015521265.1 Desulfurococcales archaeon | reverse complement strand
TCTCGGAGATGTGTATAAGAGACAGTAGGGTAAGTCAATTATTACTTCGTATCTGTCATGATACGTAGTTGTCGAAACTAGGGGTTCGAGAGAGCCGTCAGGAGACCACATTGGCGTTACTTTTTCTAGTTCTTCACTTATCTCCTCGAATAACTCCCTAATCCTTCTCCTAATCCTCTCCATTAACTCGTCAAACCCCATGAATTATGCACCCCCTATTCCTTTACTGGTACATTAAGGGCATTTGCATCTCGTATTTCTTCTGCATTTCCGTCATGGCTTTCCTTGTCTGCTTCATTAGTTCTCTCGTCTGTATTTTGAGAATCTCTGCTTCCTCGAGTAGTTTCTTCGTATCAATTTCAACCTTTATGATTTTGGATAGAGTATCTAGTGCTTCCGCGGCAGACTCTGGATCTGGCAGGTCGAAGAAGGATTCGACGAAGATTACTAGGTTATTGATACCTCTTCTCCTAGCTTCTTTTAATATCACCGCGTAGGGGCCTACTACGAATTCTTCATTTAGTTTTTCCAGTTTTAACTCTTTTACTAGCTCGGCTGTTTTCTCATTGCTAGCTATCCAGTATGTTTTAGGCTTTGTTATCTGTAATCTGTTTGGGACAGCTATTCCGGATATTGATATTATTGTTTTTACCCCTATCTCCCTGGAGTATTCTAGTATGGCTAGTGATAATGGGTGTATTGCTGGTACGGGTATTGGTGCTTCGGATAATAATACCATGAATTTCCTATTTTCCGGCATGTATAGTTGGAGAGGGCTCATCGGAGTGTGTTTGTGGACAACTGAGACTGGGGGAAAGTATACTGGCGAATCTATCTCGCCGACTAGTTTTAAACCCAGGTTTATTACCATGTATCTCGAAGCTATAGAGCCTACAAGTCCTGCATCCGGCAAGCCGAGTATTAGATATTCTGGAGCAGGCTCTACGTACGGATCGAAGTATTCATGTATTACTAGCCGTTCATACGTTAATGACCTACGCGGCCTACCAAGCAACATGTCCTAACTCCTCTACTACAAAATACTCATTATACTATACTCTACTTCTAGATTTGGCGGGAATAGAAAATATTCTTTTTGAACAAGCACCAGCTTAAAGAGGGTTAAGTATTTGGGGCGGCTCCGATACCCCAGGGTTTACATCATTGCCTTCTATATGGCATGACTATCTTCATCGCCGCCCCTACACCGTCTTCATCATTAAGGGGTATATTTGTATTTCTATTTATTTTAGTGTGTTCCATGCTTTCTATTCCATATTTTGTAAGCTTCTAGCTTGTTTGGATCAATGCTTGGCCTCAGTGATTTTATAACTTTTATGAAGTCTTCCATTGTTATTGGGCGTGGTTCTCCTTGTCCGCCTTGTTTTTCGTGGAATTCTTCAGCCATGTTTTCCTGTACCGATTTGACTATTGTGTATATGTCCGAGGATGAATAGCCTTTAGTCATTTCTGCTAGTTTTCCAAGGTCGAGGTCTTCTGCTACTTTATATTTTCTCTGTAGTAGTCCTATATAGTATTTGAATAGTTGTTTCCTAACGTTCTTATCGGGGGGCGGTACATAGATCCTCTTCTCGAATCTCCGTATAAACCCTATATCAAGGTTCCATGGCTTATTCGTTGTACCAATAACAAATACTGGTAATCTATTATTCATTTTCTCAGCTAACCCATCCATTTCCATTAAGAACTGGTTACGTGCTCTCTTTTCCCCACCGACCTCATCGCTATACTCTTGTAGTAGACCGTCGACTTCGTCCATAAATATTATAACCGGAGTACCTTTACTCGCTATTTCCCTTGCTTTCTGGAAAACTCTCTTAACGTTTTTCTCTGCCTCACCAAGCCATTTAGACATGATCGTTGCCGGGTTTACATCTATAAGTGCAGCATTGATCTCGTTTGCGAGAGCTGTCGCTATTAATGTTTTACCACAACCCGGTGGTCCGAATAATAGTATCCCTTTAGGCCACCCCAAAGGATATAGATCCGGGTTTTTGACGGGATATATTACGGCTCTCTTAAGTGCGCGTTTAACGTTTTCTAGATCTACTATGTCTTTAAAGTAGAGGGGCTTTCTCTGCTGGGGCCATAATACTTCTACGTCATTATTGTTTTGCTGAGGACTTATCGTTATTTTTTCCTGTTGTTTTTCTAGTAATTCAATCCTTTTCCTATACTTTCTTATAATGTTGCGATAAACGCCAGCCATTGAGCTGTCAGGGTAGAGTCTTAGGTATTTTATCATTAGCTCTACTGCAGCTTTATAGTATTTGAGCGCTTTTTCATAGTCGCCTTTTTTATCGGCTTCAATAGCTTTACTAGCATATTCTCTGCTCTTTTCAACGAGGTATTCTAAAACCATTTTTTCACCCTAGCTCTATTGTTTTGTAGTGGGAAGAAAATGGTTTGGTTTATTGTTTGAGACGGATCCTTCCTTCTCTCTCCAACTGGTAGAGGGCTGATAAGATCATTGTTCTAGATACGCGGTATTTTCTCGAGAAGGATGATATGTCGAGTATTCCACCATTACTCTTTATCTCTCGTAGTATCCACTTCTTAACTTGTTCAACTGTTACTGCTGGCTGGGCCTGTATTATGGTTTTCTTCGTAGCTGTAGTAGTTGTGGTTTCTGGAGGTAGTGGTAGGACTAGATCCTTCTTAGATTTTACCGTATTTTCTGTCTGAATAGGCTCGTTATAGGTTGTTGGTAGATTTGTTGAAATCATTATGTCTTCAACTTTTCTCTCTAGTTCTAGTATCATTGCTGATAGCTGGGGCATGATCTTCTCTACTTCCGGCCTTAGACTCCTAATCTCAGCTACTACTTCTGGTAGCTCTTTCAGCGGCCTCTCCATTTGAGCTATTGTTCTGAGCCTAGTCTTTACACGTATTAAATCCACGCGTACTTTCTCGATCAGCCTGATTAATCCACGTATGTGTTTTAGTTCGTCTAGGAATATTTTCTCGTAGTGTTTCTTGCCCTCGCTTGCGAATATTTTTGCCTTCTTACTATGTTCATCCTGTGCGTCTTGGAGTGATCTCTTGGTAATGTCGAGAACTGATATCATCCTATCAATTACTGCTACTGCATCATAGATATTCTTATTTATAGGGTCTACTTGTTCCTTCTTAAATATTGAGGCTATCCAGCGAAATATTCCGCGGTTACCGTTTGTTATTGTCGACACTTATACGACACCCCACGAGCAACCTACACCTGTTGATTCAATGCCTCGAAAAACGGTTTTTAAATAGAGGGATTGGTGCTATCCGGATAATACCGTGGGAATATTTTACTCTTCTAAAACGACTACTGGTACTGCTTGATCTTGTTGTGGAACGGTTTCCTCGGTTGTAGTTGGGGCTATACTGACTGGCTGCTTTTCGAGCACCTCGATCCTCTCGAGGTGTTTCTTTACGCTCTCTTTTTCGGATTCAGCGTGTTCGATGTGTTTTCTTATCTGGTCTGCTGCGACTTTGTATGCTTTATCGGGTATTTCTCCTGCGAGGTAGCTTACTTTTAGGCTTGTCATAGCCTTTTCTAGCTCGAGGATAGTGTCTTCTAGTTCTGCCTGCCTCTTCTTAAGCTCTGCTTTTACATCTTTTGTTTCCTCCTTAGCTTCTAGTAGTGCTTCTTCTAGTTTCTTCTTGAATGCTTCATATGAGTGGCGGGGTATTTCCTTCTTAGCGTATAAGTCTTCTAGGGCTGTTTGTCTTTTGCGGAGTCTCTCCAGCCTGTTCTCCACTATTTTCGCTTTATACTCCCACTCAGGTGTGAGAACTACTTCGCCACCGTTGAAAACGAACCTATCGATCGGTATTTCCTTGAAGTCGAAGTCTCCAAAGCTTATCTCGAGCGCTTCAACATTACCATCTGGATCACTGTAGAAGCTTACAATATGACCTACACGTCTACCATACGGGTCGTTAACTGGTTTCCCAAGATACCCTTCTATGAATTCAACCTTTATACTAGTCATACACGGATCCCCTTTCAGGTGTTTATCCAGTATAGTCATTGGTATTACTATTCGGTTAAAAACGGGGAGACCCACGAAAGAAAATAGAGACTCGCTAAACAAGGAAGAGTAGAGTATTATCAGCAGCCTGGCTCCTGGCATAACCCCCCATTATTGTAATGGGGGGCTTCCACGCTTTCAACCCTCATCATTCATTTCTTCTCATGGGTCTTAGGGTTTATCAATATAATTCTACTGGATACTAGTCTTGGTGTTGGGTTATGGGGCTAGATGCATTAGTGCAAGCGGGACAGGCTCTAGCTAACTTGTTTAGTGGTATTAGCGGTGTTGGCGCTGTACTAGTAGTTGTCGGGTTAGCGATACTGCTAGCCATCGGCGTCGGATTCGCACTATACATACTTATAAACCTGGTAAAACAGATACCGAAGATGACGCCCTGGCAGTTCTTAAAATTTGTAGTGTTCAGCGCTGTAGTATTGATCGTTGTTGGCGTTGTTTTACCCTAAAAAGTTTTTATGTTTTAAAACATGTTTGTTTTTGATAAAGCATTGTTAAACAGGTATTCTTGGGAATGCTTTCCAGCCCGGGTATACTGGTCTGTCTAGTTCTTCTTCTATTTCTAATAGCCTGTTATACTTAGCGGTTCTCTCCCCTCTTGCCGGGGCGCCGGTCTTGATTAGGCCTGCTCTTAGCCCGACGGCTATATCAGCGATAGTTGTATCTTCTGTTTCGCCGCTTCTATGGCTAATAATAGTCCGGTAATTGTTGAATTTAGCTTCCTCGATAACCATCATTGTCTCTGATAGTGTTCCAACCTGGTTAACCTTAACGAGTATAGCGTTAGCAGCACCAGCTTCTATGCCTTTGCGGAATCTTCCGGGATTCGTCGTGAATAAGTCGTCTCCAACTATGAGTACCTTATTCCCAAGCCTCTTAGTTATTTCTGCAAAGCCTTCGAAGTCTTCTTCATCCAGTGGATCCTCTATACTAATAATCGGGTATTCGTCTACTAATTTCTCGTATAACTCGATCATCTCCTCCCTACTACGCTCAATACCCTCTACAACATAGACATTCTTATCCTTATTGTAGAATTGACTACTAGCAGCATCGAGTGCTATTGCTATCTCTTTACCTGGCTCATAGCCTGCCGCTTTAATAGCGTCGATTAAAGCATCTAGAGCTTCAGTTATTTTTTCCATTGGTGGAGCATAGCCTCCCTCGTCTCCAACATTGATCGCTGATGGTCCATATCTTTCCTTCAGTATTCTTTTCAATTCATGATAGGTTTCAACAGCAGCTTTCAATGCTTCACTAAAGGATTTAAACCCTGCCGGTACGATCATGAATTCCTGGAAATCTAGTTTGTTACCGGCATGTACTCCTCCATTAATAATGTTAAGCATCGGTACTGGTAGTAGGTTAGCAAACCTGCCTCCCAGATACATGTATAGTGGTTGTTCATATGTAGCCGCCGCGGCTTTAGCAACTGCTAGACTAGTAGCTACTATAGCGTTTCCTCCAAGCCTGCTCTTATTAGGTGTTCCATCTATCTCGATCATCTTCTTATCTATCATGTATTGATTCCTAGAATCCATATCCTTCAAGGCTTCCGCGATAACATTGTTTACGTTACTAACGGCTTTCGAAACCCCTTTACCATGGAAATCCCTACCACCATCCCTAAGTTCTACAGCTTCGTGTATACCAGTAGATGCGCCGCTTGGAGCATTAGCTATCCCAACCCCTAAACCCTTAGTAATTACTCGTACTTGAACAGTCGGATTACCGCGGGAGTCTAGGATCATCCTAGCCTTTACTTCCTTTATTTTAAATAGTTCATCCGGTATGATTGTTGAGTAGTACACTATAAACCACCATCCAGACTAATTGGTGCCTTGTATTGAATGAATACCAGGTATTGATTAATGAATTTATTCTATGGTTTAGCGGTGTCTTATGGTGTATTATAACCTGT
>WAON01000129.1 GCA_015521265.1 Desulfurococcales archaeon | reverse complement strand
ATCAATAAATAATTGTGGAAAAACTCTTCGCCACGATAATCTATACCAGTACGATAAGGTATGAAGAGTTGACTGATCAATTATTTATATCGATCATATTGAATACTTCAACCGGTTTCAAGAAGATATTGATTGGTAAAAATGGAATCATTATCAATGATCATAAATACCCTTTCTCGATCGTTGATGAAGTGACTGGGGAGATAACAAAGGATATAACTATAACTGGTAAAGTTAAGGAGAGAGCTCCCTTAGGCAAAGTTATCATTAAGTTGAAGGGTGGTTTAGAAATAAGTTTTGAAACGATTAATCCTCTTGAAAAAGCCGAGAAGATCGTGCTTTTTGCAAATTCATATCTTAGAGAAAATAATGAACCACTACTTATTATCGAGGAAGAGAGCAGGGCTAGGGTTAAGTTTACACGGGAATCAAAGACTTAGAAGACTTTATGGATAAATATTATCAACCCCTCTAACCCATAGTAAATCATGCGCGCCGCCCTCCAGGCATGACGCCCCCGAATCCGGGGGTATTGGATGACCTGGAGGGACTTGCCCCTCGCATTCTAACCGTGTATTCATGGTGTGTATAGATGAGTGGATTGAGTGAGGAAAGAAAGAAGGAGTTGTTGGGTAAGATTATATCCGTTCTTGAAACTATTGCTGACCCGGAGATTGGAATTGATGTTTATAATCTCGGCATGATCTATGGTATCGAGGTAATTGATGAAAAGCATGTTAAGATAAAAATGACTCTAACAACACCCTTCTGCCCACTTGCTAATATTCTTCCAATGCTCGTTGTTGAAGAGTTGAAGAGGAAGCTAGGAATTGAGGCTGATGTAGAGATTGTTATGGAGCCGCCATGGAGCCCTGAAATGATGACTGAGAAGGGTAGGAGGTTGTTTAAGGAAAGGTATGGATATGATATTGTTGAAGAATACAAGAAAGCCTATAGTGCGCAGCAGGGATAATATAGGGCTTCATCTATCTTAAAACCGCTATTATAATTACAGTTTTATACCCATAAACTGTATATCTATTTCTCCGAGTAATTCCCCCTTAATGGGTGGAGGTTAACCGGTTTGAGCTGGTCTATTCTTAAACTATTAAGGGAGAAGCCTGAGGAGCTCAAGGAGCATGTTAAGAAGAGATTTATGGATACGAGCATTGTCGAAGAAGCCTATCGTATTGATTTAGAGTGGAGGAGGACTCTTACTATCATCCAGGATCTTAGGCATAAACACAACGTTATTAGTAGGGAGATACCGAAGATCAGGGATCCCGTGGAGAGGCAGAAGAAGATTATGGAAGCTAGGAAGTTAATGAGTGAGATGCAGGATTTAGAAGCAAAGCTTAAAGAGCTCGAGAAGAAGAGGGAGAAACTATTATTCTCACTTCCGAACATCATCCACGAATCAGTCCCGATAGGCCCTGATGATACTTATAATGTTCCGATAAGGTTTTGGGGGAAGCCGAAGGTTTGGACTGGTTTTATCGATCAGTTTAAAGAGCAGACTGAGAAGTATGGTTTCAAGGTTGATTACGAAGTTATTGATTGGAAACCCGTTGGACACGCTGATATGATGGAGAAAGTACTACGCTTAGGAGACACGTTTAAAGCTGGACAGGTAGCTGGTAGTAGGTTCTACTACTTATTCAACGATCTCGTGTTCCTAGACATGGCTTTGCTTGCCTATGCAATAGACTACTTGACAAGCAAAGGCTACACCCTGGTTTTACCACCCTACATGCTTCGATACAATGTAATGATGGGAGTTATCGATATGGATACTTTTAAAGACGCTATATACAAGATCGAGGGTGAAGACTTATACTTGATCGCGACTGCGGAGCATCCGCTGGCAGCTCTACACGCTTGGGAGGATATTCCGGAGGAAGAACTGCCGTTGAAATACGTGGGTGTAAGCCCCTGTTTTAGGAAGGAAGCTGGTGCTGGAAATAGGGATTTGAAGGGTATATTTAGAGTCCATCAGTTCCATAAAGTCGAGCAGTTCATCTATGCTAAGCCGGAGGAGAGCTGGGATCTTATGGAGGAGCTGATCGGTAATGCCGAGCACTTATTCCAAGGGTTAGGACTGCCTTATAGGATAGTGAATATTGCTAGCGGTGATCTCGGAGCACCTGCGGCGAAGAAGTATGATTTGGAGACGTGGATGCCTGCACAGGGTAGGTATAGGGAAATGGTTAGCTGTAGCAATGTTACAGACTGGCAGGCATTTAGGCTTAGGATAAGGCTTATCCGTAGGAGGGGTATGGTTAAAGAATACCTACACACGTTGAATTCAACAGCTATTGCAAGCACTAGAACGATCACGTCAATACTTGAAAACTACCAGGAACCCGATGGAACAGTTGTTATTCCGAAAGTGCTTAGGAAGTACTTGGAAGTATTTAAGAATGCACCAATAGACGCTATACACCCGGTTAAGAAGGAGAAAGCCTAGTTTGTTTATTAACATGTATAGGTCTATCCCAATCCTTTAAAACACAACCCTACCCGATTCCAGTAATGGGTGTATTTGTTAATGACTGACATTGTCGATGCTATGACGAAGATACGCGTTGTTGTACATTTAGGGTTTGATGATGAGAGTGATAAAGCCCTTCAAGTAGCTTGGGATGTAGCCCAGAAACTTCTTGATGAAGGAGTGTGGGTGGAATTAATACCTGATCATGTAATATTACCCGACCTCCTAGGGAACGAGTGGGCAGAACTACCAAAGATCGAAATAAACGGCTGGATAGCAGTTATTGGTAGAGCTCCAGACCCCGATGAACTTTATACATTGATAATGTCTGCAGTAGCAGAGTTAAGGCATGGAGGCACGAAGCTAAGGCATGCAGTAATGTCCACATAAAAACATTCAACTACTTATTCTCCAAGCATAATATTATTCATCTCTCCGATTTTAATACAACCTCAAACCACGGAAATATATAAT
>WAON01000128.1 GCA_015521265.1 Desulfurococcales archaeon | reverse complement strand
TCAGTCAATGCTCTCCACCTAGGAAGGATAATAGATTCCTAGCCTTTGAGAACCCGGTTTTCTCCGGGGCCGCTTTACTGCCTGCTACCCTCTCATGATCCACTCTAACCTCTGGAAGCGTTATTGGTTTTAGATGAATGTGTTTCTCCCAGTAGGGGTCATAGGCTATTTCTTCTAATTGTTCCCTTACAGCAGCCCAATCCTCCTCCAGGGCTAGTTCTTTCAGCCTCTTAATCTTTTCTGCAAGCCCCCTATACTTCTCCCCTCCAAGCCTCTCCGCTATAACGTCTATTTCCAATTGTTCAGTATCAGTTGTAGCTGTCTTGTAGTCTATGTGTAGATCCCTATAGACGGGCTTGATTCTTAAATAAAGGTTCTTGGGCAGTGTTTTACGTAGCTTACTAATTATAATATCAGCCTTAGGCTTCTCATCAGCGTTAAGGGTTAGTTCTACGACTAGTATACTATTCCTATCCCTCGGAAACCCCGATATCTTCCTCCTAACACCGGTTTCCAATTCTTTAAGCTCGCATGAAACCTTATCCAGTGCAAGTACTGGCGTGTCAACTTTCTCAACAAGGGGTTCATCACCGGATAAGTCTACTAGGTAGAAGCCCTTACCAACCTCCCTATATACATCCACTTCATCAACGTTGAGGATGTCTAGGCTTCCGGGATAAGCTATTACCTGTCCATCCCGCCTATGTATTATTCTACGGTGGAGGTGCCCCATTGCAACGTAAATGGGTGATCTAGGTATTTCGCCTAGGTCTAGGCCCGGCTCGAAGGTGAAGAAGTTAGAGATGTTCTGGTGTAGCATGAGGATTGTTTTCCTCCCAGCAGTGCCCGCTAATGCTTTATTAATCCTCTCCTTAAGCTTCCTACGCATACCCTCCCCATAGCTGAGCCTTAAATTAGAAACGCCGGCTACACAATACTCCACGCCATCGACTGTGAAGCAGTCCCTAAACCTATCCGGTCTAGTCCCGAGAAGCATAATGCCTGGAACAAGCTCGTGTACGGGTAGATCCCTCCTCTTAGGAGTATCATGCTCCCCTAGGACAGCGTATACCCGGACACCCCTATCGATCAAGGGCTTCAATGTATCCATGAAAAACTTAATGACACGGTTAGGAGGCTTCCAATAATCAAATGTATCACCGGAAAACAATACGGCATCAACGTGCTCGGCGGCAGCATTTTCAATGGCTGTTCGGAAATGATCGAGTATTTCATCCATAGTCCAAGATAAACCATATAGTTTAAACCCAAGATGTGTATCTGCGAAATGAGCAATCAACAACTAAACCACCAAGCCAATACTGGAGACACTTCTAGTCAATACTATTCTATAAGGTATATAAAACGTGAAATGAAAAACCCGGGATATATGCAGGGCTTACACGACAAGGTAAACGTTCACAGTTACCACTTTATTCCTTCCATCCCCGAAGACTTTACTAATATCAATTTTACCGATTACCTTCTCGTATAGGAATCGATGCATAGCGTAGAGTATACCTATACGCGATAATAACTTCCTTATAGAATGCATCCTGTGAAGTTCTTCCCAGAAACTATCACTATCCAGAGCTAGGACTAGCAAAGCCCGGATCTCGTTTTTAAGAGTATACTCATCCCATAATTTCACGACTTTACTATAGGGTGTAATCCTGGGTAGTTCGAGGAACTTCATAGCGTTTACTGGTTGCTGTACGTATCTTATATTAACACTGATACTAGCACTATCAATATCCAAGCTAAAGCTTACGGTTTCAAGCGGATTCCTAAATACATCTAGCTGCTCCTTATCAAAGATCCCCGTCATTATTGAGCGGTGGATAGTTGTAGTTAGAGAGTTGAACTCGGCTAAAGGCTCCTCTTCCTGGTAATCAATACTTAATGCAAGCTCATCCTTGAT
Source organism: Desulfurococcales archaeon (assembly GCA_015521265.1). Classification (GTDB taxonomy): domain Archaea; phylum Thermoproteota; class Thermoprotei_A; order Sulfolobales; family Desulfurococcaceae; genus WAON01. Next base: position 5,425 of record WAON01000128.1, on the reverse strand, counting down.
CATGTGGAAGTATTCATGGTAGAATACCAGCGATAATAGAACGCTTGGATCAATTAAACCTCTATTTAGTCCAGTACTCTTCCAATAATCAATTATTCTCTTAACGAAGAGATATATCCCCTTATCTAAACCGTTAATTCGGGAGGTAACATACATACCTAGAACATCCGGATTATAAACCCCGTAATTTAAAGGCTCAACCATATCCTTCAATACATTATACGGATCGACATTATCGTGTACAACGCGAACATTAGGCCTGCTAAAAACCAGCCTATACCCTCCATGCCTAGCTTCAACCTCGAAACTTACCACTGTCTCATACAGTGATCTACACATTAAAGGCCCCGTATACTTTGAGTAATCACCGGATACTAATCCGTTCTTACAATAAGGTAGATCATACATTCCGAAACCACCCTTCACCGAGAAATCCATCAAGGCCCACTACTAGGAAAAAACTAGGTTACTATGGGTTTTTTACCCTGTGTAAAACCATGTTCCTCGCTCCATGTATTTTTCCACGGTGTTTTCGGGTAGTGTGTTATGAAGTTCTCAATTATTGGTAGTGTATTGCTTAGGGATAGGTATAGGGATAGGGTAATCCATGCTTCTTGATCGGTTTTTAATAATAGCTTGATAACTGTTTGGTCTAAAAGTATGTTTAGGGTAAAGGTTTTCCTTAATACTTGTAGTGCTCTCTGTGTGTAGGCGTATAGTGTTTTGTAGTATGCGTATAGTATGTACTGTTTCAAGTAGTTGCTCCCAGTTTTATCTACTAGTTTTGCCGTTGTGGATTTTATGTCAGTGGTGATGTTTTGTATTAGTGATTTATCCGCGAGAAGGCTGGGCAGGTTTGTAATATAGTTGTAGTGTATTAGTGTTTCAGCATATATCATGTACTCCGTAAACATAGACGTAGTTACTTCCAGTTCCTCATAGTAATCCCTAATATTCGGCATCTTCCTCGAGTACAGTTCCTCGTACACCTGGTATATTTTATCTATTACTGACACGATGTAGTTGGGATACTTATCCCTATACTTTCGGTTGAAGAATCCAATAGTTTCCTCAACCCTGTTCCTTAAATCATCCTTCTTAAACAATACGTATCCCTTAAATTTCTCGACGATATCCCATAGTGGTACTACACTAGTATTTATCATGTATGGCTTGTAAGGGTAGCTCCTCAATTGTTTCAACAGGTTTATCCGGTACTCTGCTATTACCAGGTATTTGTAGGCTTCTCTTAGTGATCCACCGGATTCTGCGATCGCTTCCGCTTTACTGATTAAACCCGTTATACCCAGCCATGAATTCGATGATACAACGTGTTTGATGAAGGCTTCCCATAGTGTGTAACGGTATTCTCCCACTAGTTCTTTGATTGTATTATTGAGTTCCTCCTTCACCCTCGCAACCTTATCCATAACTGTCTTCTCATTAATCCTGCTAGGAATCCTTATCTTTACTGGGTTAATGCTTGTATTAAACCATGAATTCACCGTTTTAATCTTATCCTTCAAACTAGCTAGTGAGTTTCTTAGGGCTTCTATGTAGAACTCAGGTTCAACATATCCAGCTGGTTGTGAGATGGGGGTTCGTTTAATATTTCTTCTCTGGGCTCCGATGGATAATCCGGCCATGAATAGTGTTGAGAGGAGTATTCCCGCTATTAATAATATACTAGTAATGTATATGTTGTAGCTGTACTCGGACTTCATTATTCATCATCAATAATTAAAATATGCATGGATTGTTTATATAATTTTAACCCAGTCTTTTCAACCCGTATGCTTTTACAATGTCATTATTTATAACACTGGTATAATCCCCATAGTAATGGTGTACGGGGTTGACTGGTAGGGCTAGTGTAGTCTATGTGGGCTATAGCCTACGGAAATCACTAGTTGAAGCTGTTGAATGGATAAATCGTAATACAGGTGTCCAGTTAGACTTCAAGTATTACAATGTTGACGATGTAAATTATGGCAGGATCAGTAGAGAGGAATACGTGGAGAGCCTCGTAGAATCGGACATACTACTCTTAGATATACGCGGCGGGGATAACATATACAAGTATACAGTGGAAGCCGTTGGTAAGAATAGGGCTAAAGCCATAGTATCACTAGTAGGTGGATCCGAGGAGCTCGTAGAGTTAACGCGTCTAGGGAAATTCTCGCCAAGAGTATTTAAGAAGGGGAGGTTTAAGGGGTTCTTCAAGGCTGGGAGGATAGACTACGGGACTATTACGCGTATAAGGGATATGTTCGAGAAGATCGGTAAGATACTCCCCTACGGAATACTACGAGATGCTAGAAACTACGTATATATTTTGAAATACTATGAAAACCCCAGTTTTAGAAACATGGTTAACATGCTCCTACTACTCCTCAGAGACTATCTAGGCGTAAAAGTAAACTACAGGATAACTGGGCCCGAAAACCTACCCCCTATGGGCATCTATGATTTCCACACCGGGAAGATATATACTGATACAATGGAGTACCTGGAAAACTACAAGTATAGGGATAAGCCGTTAATCGGAGTATTATTCTACGGCGGACACCACTTCGATCAATCAATCGTAGCCGCTGAGAAAATAAGCGAAAAACTGGAAGAGAAAGGATACGGAGTAATACCAGTATTCTCAGGTGATCTAAGATACTACTTAGCGATTAAAAAGTACTTCATCGTAGGGGAGCCGTTGATCAATGTATTAATCGACTTATTATGGTTTAGATTCGCCGGCGGTCCCCTAGGCGGAGATCATAATAAAACCTATGCGGTATTAAAACTATTGAACACTCCTATACTACACGGGATACATTTATCGTCCACGATTAATGAATGGGCTTCGAAGAATACTATTTCACCAATAGAAGTAATAACCACGGTCATACTGCCGGAGCTTGATGGAAGGATAGAGCCTGTTGTTACTCATGGTAGGAGGATTGTAAACTATAAGGGGTACAGTGTAGATGTTTACGAGGCAATAGATGATCGAGTTGAGAGGATCACTTGCAGAGCGGATAAATGGGCTAAGCTACGGAGTAAGAGTAATAGGGATAAAAAAGTAGCGATAATAATCTATGCGTATCCTCCGGGTAAGGAGAATATTGGTAAGGCATCATACCTAGACGTATTCGCCAGCCTCGAGAAACTACTGAGCAGGCTCGCGGAAGCAGGCTATTATATACCAAGGGTTCCAAGTAGAGATGAGATTAGAGACAAACTACTACATATATACCTTCTAATAGAAGAAAAGAACTCCGGCAGTATTTGCAGTGAGACTATATGCATGGATAGGGAGGCATACATGGAAATCCTAGACGAGTTGCCGAGTGATAAAAAAGATGAAATATTAGAGTTCTGGGGAAACCCGGATAAAATAGGAAACATACCTATCCCTGGCTTCATTATGGGTAATGCATTCATCGGAATACAGCCATCGAGGGGTAAACACGAGGATCCATCGAAAATCTATCATTCCAGGAATATTCCCCCAACACATGAGTATGTAGCCTTCTATAAGTGGATAACAAAGATCTTTAAGGCAGATGTGATCATACATTTGGGAACACATGGAACATTAGAATTCCTGCCTGGTAAAGAAGTAGGGCTTACCGGTAAATGCTACCCGGACATACTGATAGGATGCACACCTAACATCTACGTATACCACGTTGTCAACCCTTCAGAATCTAGTATTGCTAAGAGGAGATCATACGCTTTAATAATAAACCATTCAACACCGCCATATATGAAGTATGAACCGCCGGAGGAGGTAGTAGAGCTGGAGAGGCTGATCAGTCAATACTATGAGTTGAAACAGTATAGTCCGAGCCGGGCCATGGAAATACTGGAATTGATCAAGGCTAAAGCAGAGAGGATGGGGTTTGGAACAAGTATTGAAGAAGTACAGGATAGAATAGAAGATTATAAAAGGACATTAATGCCTAAAGGCCTACACGTACTCGGAGATAAACCTAGCCAGGAGGAGCTCCTCGATTATTTATTATTCATATCAAGATTTGACCGGGGCAATGTTAAAAGCCTTTACCGGTTAATCGCTGAGTCGGAGGAGCTTAATTATGAAGATATATTATCCGGTATGAAGGGGTATTCTAAGCTTTACGAGTACTTGGAAGCTAAGGCTAGGAGGATAATTGATGAGTACATGAATAACAAGCTAGGAATAAATGATCTAGTCGAGAAGTATGAGTTGGAAAACATTAATCGTGGAGAACTAGCTAGAACGCTAGAGTACCTCGCAGGAGTTGCTGAAAACATTCGATCCTCTGATGAAATAGGAGCAGTTTTAAAAGCTTTGAATGGAGAATACATAATGCCCGGGCCCGGCGGAGACCCTCTCAGAAACCCTGAAGTCTATCCTACCGGCCGGAACATGTACCAGCTAGACCCAACTAATATACCTACCGATACAGCTTGGAAGCGCGGCGAGACTATAGCGGAGGAGATCGTTAGGAGATACTATAGAGAACACGGCGAATACCCTCGGACGGTTAGCATGATACTCTGGGCATTCGAAACAATGAAGACCGGCGGCGAGACAGTAGCAGCTATATTCAGGCTACTGGGAGTCAGGCCTGTGTGGAAAACTGGCTATATACGGGAGCTAGAAGTCATACCCCTGGAAAAACTGGGCAGGCCTAGGATCGATGTATTAATAAATATTTGTGGGATTTTCAGGGATACCTTTTACAACATCGTCGAATTACTGGATAAAGCATTCAAAACCATCTCACAGCTTAACGAGCCCCCGGAGATGAATTATGTGAAGCTGAATAATCAGCTGTTGAGCGAGAAGCTCGGCGGAAGTGTTTACTATAGAATATTCGGCCCCCCTCCTGATAAGTATGCGACGGAGCTGACGACAATGATCGAGGCTAGTTCTTGGAGTAGTGAGGATGATCTAGTAGGAGCCTATGTTGAAAGCATGAAGTACATCTACGGCGAGAACATCCATGGAGTCGAGAAGGAGGATTTATTCCGGGAACTAGCAAGTACTTCAAGGCTCGTCGTCCAGGTTAGGGATACCGTTGAGTATGAGGTAACTGATCTAGACCACTACTACGAGTTCCTCGGAGGATTAAGCCGGACAGTAGAGAAGCTTAGCGGTAAAAACCCGGCTATACTAGTAGCTGATTCAACGAGGGAGAAGATCAGGGTAGAGGATGTTGGTGAATCAATTAGGAGGGGGGTAATAACACGACTACTAAACCCCGTATGGATCAATGAAATGCTTAAACACGACTACCACGGCGGCGAGAAAATAGCTACTCGAGTAGAAAACCTACTAGGATTAGCCGCTACAACCCACAAGGTGGATGATGAGCTATGGGATAATATAGCTGAGAAACTAGTATTAGACGAGGAGACATATACGAGGATAACCATGAAT
>WAON01000127.1 GCA_015521265.1 Desulfurococcales archaeon | reverse complement strand
GAGTAATGATAATATGAGGATTAATAGACTTTTATTCATAGCATTTACCCGGATATAATTCTACTTCAAGAAATATTCTTAATAGCCCCGATTCAAAAATATTTTGCCCCAAGGATTCTACGGTGCACTACTGCTTATCGGGAATAATTTTCTAGCATCATCAATTATTCTCATGAATATATCCGTCCCCGACCAGCAGTTTTCGGCTGAGCCGATCTTCTCACGTAGAGCACTGGGATCAGGTTTCTCCTTCTTCATCCTATATAGTAGTATGATGTATAGTATTTCTAGTGTAGCCGTATTGCAATCCTTCACTCCTACCTCCCTATAATACTTGTTTACCTCGACCAGCTCGTTTAGTGCTTCACTATACAATCCTAGAGCGTAGTATATTGCTGAGAGTACTGATTTAGCCTGCATTAGTTTCTCCCTAGTACCGATCTTTAATAATAAGTCTTTTGCCCTCGCAGCGTATTCGAGTGCTCTATCCAATTGCCCAGTACTCGCCAGGGTCTCAGCCTTAACAATATACAGTACAGCCTGCTGGCTAAGTAGCCTATGGGTTTCAAGATATTGTTCAAGGTTATCCATGATCTCCAAGGCTGATTCATAGTTTTTCATAGCCAAGTATATGTTTGCTAAACCAATCATTGTAGCGACGTAGTATCTAGGCTTATTAATAACCCTCTTAAGCTCCAATCTCTTCATATAATATTTTAATGCTTCATCATAATTGCTATTGACGAATTTGTATAACCCTACGGAGCCGTAGTATCCTATAAGAACCCTCTCCCCAAGCTCCGGATCCCTAATCCTATCCACAATATCCTTGATCAATCCCAGTAATTCCTCTACTAATTCATTATTCATTTTCAGGATTATGAGTATCTCAGCGTAATCGCTTAGTAGGTAAGAGGCTAGTACTAGTTCTTCATCTCCATAAAGCCCTTCTGGATCAATGTTTTCAGCTAGGGGCTTAAGCCTTTGGAGAGCTGTTTTAAAATCGCCTTTTATGTATTCGAGGTGTCCCAGCTCTATTTCAAGTATATACTTTGTATAAGAATCAAGGCCTTCCCAACCCCCGATCGTATCGAGGATATAGTAGTACTTGTCTAGAAAACCCATATGGTAGTCTAGGTTTTCAATAATCCTCTTCTTAACCAGCTTCTCAACACCTTTAATGTCTCGATACCTATAGTAGATCATTAGTGCACGGTAGAAGTCTAGCGGTGTATTTCTAGACAAATAATAGTCTCCAATCCTATGGGCCAGCCTAGACAGTTTATCACCTATGATCTCCCTAGAAGCCCGGCGGAGGAGGCTGTGGAGAACGTATCCCTCACCAGCAATATACTCTACAAGCCCCATATCCTCGAGATTCTTAACCGCGAAGTCAACACTCTTCATACCGGTAACGTATTCTAATAGTTCGAGTGGTGCTGGTTCTTCTAGGAGGGATAGTGTTTCGAAAACTATTTTCTCCCCGGGGTTTAAAGCTGTATATATCTCTCCTACCACATAGTCTATAATGTCCTTCCTCGAGAATAAACCGATATCAATCGGCCTACCTAGACTGCATAGGTCTAGGTATAGGGAGACTAGTGCTGGGACGCCCTGTGTAGCTATGTATAATTCGACTATTTTCTCCTTATCAATCCTTAGATTCCTAGCCTTAACCAGCTCAGCTACCTCGTTGATCTCGAATCCTCTCAGTCTTATCGTGTGTATAATGCCTTTATAATATGGTAGTTTACGCGGCCTCCTCCTACTAATAATTATGAGCCTTGATGCTTGTATGGATTCTATTATATCATTAATCGCTTTAAGCAGTTCATCATCACTTATCTTATAGTAATCGTCAATAACTAGTACAACCCTCCTAGACTCTAAGCCGTCAATAATTGCTTCAACAACGAGGCCAGGATCCCATTCTCCGCGTAGAACATTTGATAAGCGGTCATAGCCTAGGGTTTCCAGGAAGCCTGCAAGTTGTATCGCGAAGTGCCTGAGGTTTGAGAAGCTAGTTGCAGTATACCAGTAAACAGGCTCTTCCAGTCCTGAAACATGTTTTGCTACTAGGTAAGTCTTACCAATACCTGGAAGACCCCATACGAGGATAACCCTCTTATCAGTCTTCTCCAACTCTTCTAGGTAAGCCTTTCTACCGACGAAGAGCTTTGTTACCGGGATCGTTCTAGGCTGTGGAGCCGTTGAAACGATCGTTGAGATTACTGATTCATCCGACTTGTAAATAACAACTTTAATCCCAGCACCGGTAAACTCGATCTTTATTGACCTAACAAGGCTGTAACATATCTTAACGTTTTTATCCCCAATCCTCTCCCATGAACAATCGATCAATCCAGCCCTGCGGAGCCTCGTAAGCCTGCGACTGATCTCGGCTTCATCCTTCCCAAGCAGCTGGGCTATCTCCCTCGTATACATCCTCGAGGTTGAGAGGAGCTGGAGTATCAGCATATTGGTCTTGCTCCGCAGAAGACTCGAGAGATCCTCAATACTGTCTAGTTTACCGCACACTTTACGTACAGCTCCACTATGT
>WAON01000126.1 GCA_015521265.1 Desulfurococcales archaeon | reverse complement strand
TCTTGGTCGTTATTGTATTATTATCCATCACTCCATCGCTAACAACTGCTAAAGCCACCATAACCATACAGGACGTGCCGAACGTTCCGGCTTCGGTAGCAGAACCTGCTATTGCTACGGATGGAGTAGATTACTATATCGCATATGTAAACATTTCCAACCCTACGTATGCTGAGGGCGATGTTGTTGTTGTGAAGGTTGATTCGAATGGTAACATTGTTTGGAAGACTAGGCTAGACAGTGATCTTAAAGCTATTGCTGTTCTACCCTTAGTAGTTGGGAAGAAGGTTTTCATTGGTATTGATAAGTGGGGTAATAGGAGGGATATATACTACGCTGTACTCAGCGCTAATGATGGTAAAGTACTCAAGGAGCCTACTCCAGTAGCCGCTAGCGATGACTATGAAGAATATGTTGCATTAGCTTATAATTCTAAAGCCGGCCTGGTAGCATTAGCTTTTTTCGACAGCCAACAATACGGTATCTATGTTCAGTTATTCAACGCTACAACCCTCGAACCCATAGGGATGCCCTTAGGCCCCTACAGTACTGAGGGGGTTGGTTATAAAGGTATAACTTTCAACATCCTACCGGGACACTCAACGCTTGGCGAGGGGTTCCTACTAGTCTACAACTACTTCAACGGTAATCAGAAGGATCTGGCTGCAATCTATATTTATAGTGATGGTACGACTGATACACTCATAATACCTGAGACTCCTGATGCAAACGAGACCGTGGGCTCACACTACACTATATACAACCCAATAACCTTTAGGAGAAGCCTATGCTACCAAGTATTCCCAGGCGGTAACTTCGGCTACGATATAATTGTTCCAGTTATGGCTTATACCGGTCGGGAGGAATCCATGGTTAGGCTCCTGGTTGTAGATGCAAACCTAGACACTAGGTATGTAGACATAGATAGCGGAGGATACCCATCAATAGCCATTGGTAAGAGCACTATAGGAGTAGCCTATCGGAACACGGATTTAGACTCAGCTGGAGATATAAAATTCGCAATACTGAGCAATATTGATTCGCAACCATCAATAACAACTATAAGTCTAAGCGGAGCCCTAGATACTTGGACATATGCTGAAGGCTACTCGAAAGCAACCTTTAACGATGATAAAAACGCCTACGTCGTAACATGGGGTATTAGGGAGCAGGATAAGGATTACAGGATCGTGGCTGCCTCTATAAGTGAGGATGGTAAGATTAGTGATAAGTACGTGGAATTATTCGACACCCCTGGTATAAATGATTACCCAGTAACGATTGTATCGAGTACAACGGATAAAGTTGTAGAACTTATAAGGACAATGATCAGGGAGGAAGCCGCGGGAGGAACAATTACAAGATACGATCAAAACCTGACACTGCTCTTCGCAACCGTGGGAACAGACATACCATTACCAACCCAGACAACAACAAACGCTACAACCGGAACACCAACAATAATAACACCAACACCCACACCAACAACGACACAAACAACGACGACAACAACCACTACAACAACAGCCGGAACTACAACTACAACGACTACGACTACTACAACTCCACCAACAACCACGACTGGAGGCGGTGCAAGGACTACAACACCAGCCGGCGGTGGAGGGCTTAGCACGCAGACAATAGTACTACTCGTAATAATCTTAGCCCTAGTAATTGTTGCAATAGTGTTATTCCTAGCTATGCGTAGGCGCTGAAGCTTTTAACAAAAAATATTTTTTACCTTCCTCATCCTAGCCGGGTATATTTAAAATACTAAATGTTATCATATCATGGTTATAGAAATAGGCTCTAAACGGTGATGTACTGATGACCTATCTAGTCTATTCTAAGTATACTGGTCTACTGGAGGAATCCGGTGCAGACACATTAGTAGTATACACTCCTATCCGGGACGAAAAACCAGTTATCCCGGGGGATGTGAGCAGGCTTTTCGGGGATGGACTGGGAAGGGTTATAGAGGCTGAAGGGTTTGATGCTAAGACTGGTAAAGTCCTAGTCTATTATCCCGGTAAAATCTTTGATAGAGTTGTACTAGTAGGTGTTGGTGAAGCAGGAGACCTCGAGGATGTTAGGGTTGCAGCTGCTTCCGCCCTTAACGTTTTAAGGGATAAGCCGGCTTCTAGGATACTATTATACATCCCGGATCTAGGCAGCCTTGACGTTAATGATGTTGTAGAGCAATCGGTTATAAGCTTGGAGCTTGCAATGTATGATCCAGGCTTGTTCTATAAGTCTAAGGAGAAGAAGGAGCCTAGTATTAGGGAAGTCCTAGTTAAGACTGATAGAGATTTTGATGAAGGAGTTATTATGAGGGCTGAAAGGATAGCGGACTCCGTAAACTATGCTAGGAGGATCGCTGATGCTCCGAGCAGCGAGATGAACCCGGAGAGTATTGAGAGGGAGGCTAGGAAGCTTGCCGATAAGTATGGGCTGGGGCTTAGGATCCTACACTTAGAAGATCTAGAGCGGGAAGGGCTTAATGGGATAATAGGTGTTGGTAAGGGCGGCGGGATTCCTCCAAGACTAGTAATCCTAGAGTATCGGGGACGAGGGGGTGATGGCTGGGATGTAGCTGTTATCGGTAAAACGGTAACTTTCGATGCTGGAGGACTCAACCTTAAGCCTACGGGCTATATTGAGGAGATGAAGTTTGATAAGAGCGGGGGTGCAGCAGCGCTAGGTATTATAAGGGCTGCTGCCGAGCTCGAGCTCCCCCTAAACATTGTTGCATCCCTTCCAGCAGTTGAAAACCTGCCGGGCCCAAGGTCTTATAGGCCGAAGGATGTTTTAAGGATGTACAATGGCTTGACTGTGGAGGTTAATAATACTGATGCAGAGGGGAGGCTCATACTTGCAGATACGCTATCATACATTGAGAAAAACTATAGGCCAAACATGATATTCGACTTAGCAACTTTAACGGGTGCAGTAGTAATAGCACTTGGAAACTATGCGGCCGGGTTATTCACTGATAACGATGAACTAGCCGAGAAACTATACAGGATCGGGTTAAAAGTTGGAGAGAAGGTTTGGCGGCTACCACTATGGAAGGAGTATTATGAGCAGCTTAAGAGCGATGTAGCTGATACGAGTAATATCGGTGGTAGGCCTGCAGGCTCGATTACTGCTGCAGCCTTCCTGAGCAAGTTCGTAGAGGACAGGGAGAAATGGGTGCACCTAGATATTGCCGGTACAGCATGGGTTCAAAAAGGACACCCGAAGAAGCCTTATTATAAGAATACTGCTACGGGATATGGTGTTAGGCTACTAGTATATTATCTATTGGAAAAACTGGGAATGTATAAAGTCTAGGTTAGGGATACAGCTATAATCCTTATAACATCACCGGTATCCTCGCATTTATCACTAATAGTCTCCATATCATCAATAATCTCTTTCAACAATATACAGCGAGCATCAACCCGGTCGATGCAGAGATTGTAGAGTTTTTCCAGTGCATCCATCCTAATATCATCAATCTCCTCCTCCCTCTCCTCAACCTGCTCAACCAGTACGAGTACTTCATCAACATTCTCATTCAAGTTCCTTAGAGCACTTAGAAGGGTTTTAGATGCATCGAGGGTTTTTGTCATAATATTTTTCAGATCCTCGTGTATATCGACTGGTATTTCGAAGCCCAGCCGGTGGAATACTAGTAGCCTCCTAGCAGTAGCTTTAGTATAGGCAGCGATATCGTCCGCCATAGTTATTAGCCTAAGTATGTCCTCCCTATCGAGGGGGTGCAGGTAGCCGAGTCTAAGTTCCTTCATAACATCCCTCTTAATATTATCAGCTTCATGCTCATAGGTATTAATCCTGTTGAAATACTCTCTCAAATCCTCAGCTCTAAGAGCAGGGTATTCATGAACTAATTTCTCCAACACTTCAACAGCTGAGGTAACTGTTTCGAGATGATTTATAGTTTTTGAGACTAGTTCCCCAAGCTTTCTGCCCGCAAGACTACTCCACTTAGCCAATTCAAAACCGCCTCCAAATAATTATTTGGTTAAAAACCGTTACGTCTATACTTTATGTATTCATATGGAGTATATATATTAAACTCATTGGTATTTGACGATATTAAACATATAATATATGTTATAAAGTTGTACGATTTTGTTGATAATGTTCATACATACAAATCAATTACAATTTACGA
>WAON01000125.1 GCA_015521265.1 Desulfurococcales archaeon | reverse complement strand
GCTAGTGCCGTGTCTCCTAGTCCTCGAGCCGTAGAGATTACTGCGTAGCTCTTGGTAATTAGTATTGGGGCCATGTCTGTCCATTTAAGCCTCCAGTCTATTCCTCCGAATTTCCTATCGGTGTTTTTGAGGTCTGTCATGTATACTGGTCCTTTCCACTGGTTTATTATGTTTCTACCATAGATTAATGCATAGTTTGTTCCGTAATGGCTTGCTCTAATAGATACTCCGTCGAAGCCGTGCTGTAGCTTGTACTGGTAGAATACTCCCCTATCCGGGCTCCAGAGCTTTATTACTCCCGTGTCTTTATCGGTTACTCCTAGAATGTCTTTCCCTATTACTAGCGTGCTCCGGAATACTGTTAGTAGGTTTCCTTCGACTTCTCCAGCTTCCTCATAATCACCGGTTTCAAGGTTTATCCTGTATATTTTAGCCGTGTTGTTATCGATCCTTGCCGTGTAAATCCTCGGATTACCATCCGTGTCATCGTTTCTTAGAATTATTGCTCCCAGGTTAGTTATGCGGTGTACTAGTTTCCAATCATTATCCTCGTACTTGAATACATATATTGCCGGCATCCTCCCTGTTCCTGTTACTTTGCCGCTTGTTACTATGTAGTTGTTGAATCCTATTATCCAAGTCATAGTCTCGCTTTCAAAATCAGGGTCATCCGTTGTTATAAGGGGTACTAGTTCGTCCGCCTCGTAGTCGTAGCGGTATACGAATATTCCGGAGGGCTTACCGCTCATAGGATCCCTCCATCCAACTACTAGTGCAGAACCATTCCTCCAAGGAGAGTAGGCATCGTATAATCCGACGCCGTCCGTATACCTGCAGTTCAATCTTCTGGGCTGTGTGTCTCCGAGGTAGTAGGCGAATATGCATGATACATCCGGCGTCGGGGTCTGATCGGTTCCAACACCTATCACGAGATTAGCCCCAATCCTATCCATACCCGAGAAAACCTCGGCGCCATTTCGGAGGTAGAAGACTTGCTCGACCACGCTCCAATTGCCTATCGAATCATTTGCCGACGAAGTAAAATGTTTTTCCTGGTAGGAGTACACAGTGGTTAATTGCATGATCGATACTATCAGTAAGAGGAGTATTAGGTAATACATGATCTTAGGCAAACTATTCCACCAAGTATAAGGCATTGATTAAAAAATATTAAGAGGTTTGGAACAAATGCTACAATAAACTTATATATTAGTCGACACCGGTAAGTTATAGGCTAATTAATAACGTCGAAGATTAATAGTGAAGCCGTGAATAATAAAAATAAACTGTTTAATCAGTAGCTAGGTGTACCGGTTTTGTCTCTTCAAAGAGTAATACATTACCTCGTAGAATATGGTAGGCTAATCGTCATCATAGTTGACATTATAATAGTTGCGATCATGACTGCCCTTATAATACTTACAACCCTAATACTCGTCAGGGATTTACTAAACGTTTGGAGCATTGAACAAGCAACACTCTTCGAGCTACAGATCATCGTTAACGATGTATTCATCCTGATAGTATTCGCAGAAATTATTAGGAGCGTAATAGTAGGACGCAGAAGACCCGAAATGTACCTAGTAGGCGTAGCCGAAGTAGGATTCGTAATCACAGTGAGAGAAATCATAGCTTCAATAGTTATAGGAACAAAACAAGACCTAATATTATCATCGACAGCCTCACTAATAATGGCCCTAGTACTACTATTAATCTACAAATGGATCCTTCCACATAAAGAGAAGAAATAATGAAAAAGCTTGAAAGCTACAGTTAACAGATAATGCCGGAGTTAATAGATTGTTACATAAGAAGTTTAATACAATATATACCTTAAAATATGAATCACCAAAACAAATTACATACACTAAGAAACCGTCATCCTCTAAATCTCTACACACTATTATCCGCTTATATGGACACGGTGACTTCATGAATCAAATGTTTGTACAGAAATTTGTACAGGAATAGGAATAAATAGTTCCTAATCCAAAATAACTAGGGTATCGATAATGTTTACTAAGAAACCAGTAGGGTTATTTATTCATTACACGGTCCCCGTGCTACTACTAGTAGCCTTAATAATTGTATCGCTAGGTTCCGTTACAATTGTTTATTCCTCTTCACTGACAATGCGGGCACGTAGTTGGAATAATAGATTAGCACGTGGTTTAATTTGGCTACTTGATAGGGTCGTGGGTCTAAATACTAGTGAATACTACATTGACAGTGTAAGGATCGAGGATACCGGTCCTAATTCAACCTATTATATTGTAATGCTTAGAGGAGCTAAGAATTCAACTGTTGAAGTACCTGTTGTAGTGGATAATAATGGTAAAATTGTAGAATTTGCTTTGAGAGGCGTTATCCATAGGAGCGATTTATTGAAGACTTATAGGTTAGGATTCCTAGAGAAAATAAGTTCTCAATCTATAATCAACAATATCAGTGCAGAAGATGCGGGGACTCTATTAAACATAGTAGTTAACACGGTAGAAGCCTTATCACATAATTCCACAATCCTAAGAATTATTGAGGGGAAAATAAAGGTACCATCTATGAGTATAGAATTGAATCGGGTAGATTCCTCAACGTATAGGGCTGAGATTAATGCTGGCGATAATATAGAAGTTGAAATAACAGTCCATGATGAAAACCGTGTATTAGTGATTAACACATACTATACATTCCACATATACAAGGATGTCGTGTATAAGCACAACGTGCTCCAAGTATTGATTAAAGCTCTTCCACCAGACTATACCTTGTACTTTATAAGTGGTTTGAAGTACGAACCATATAATATTACGATACATATGATAGATAGACTAGGTAAACCAGAGGAATACATTCCTAAAGTAACCAAGTATGTTGAGTCATACTTATCCAGTAAAGGATGCTCGGGATGCGGAGTAGGAGAGGTTAAATTTTACGGGGTATATGGTAGGGTGGTTGGTTTTATTAATGATACCAAGATCATTCATTTATATTATACCTATATAGTCGAAACAAACAAGTACAACTACACAGTCAGCCTAGACCCTATAAATGGTACTATATTAAGCGTAAACCCATACGGTACAGTAGAAGACGATAATAAAGATAACAACGGGGCAAACCTCAATCCCCCAGTATATATCATCACAACCACTACAGTTCTAGGTATTATAGGAGTCATCACTGCTTTATATAAAAAGAGAATTTTAATACGATGCTCTTAGACATGATTAGATACAAAAACGTGTATATTCGCATGACACGGTTATGGAGCTCCCCCGAATATTTCAGGGCATAGGTTGCATTTTGAAGGGTTTATTACTGGGTCTATTTCTTGGTGGTACCAGCAGATATACTTGTTTTTCATCATGTAGATGGCTAGTTTTCCAAGGTATGCTTCTAGTAGTAGGGGGTCTATTTTCTGCTTTATTATTCTCTGGGCTAGTTTTTCAAGCTGACTATCGATATCCCGGTATAGTGATATATCAATACTAGATCCCCGTTCACCCTTGATGTATCTTGATATTAGTGATTTAGAATAGCCTGTTCTCCTCATTATTTCCGAAATACTTAATCCTTGTTTGTATAGGTGTATTACTAGCCTCCTCCTAAGAGCTGGATAAACGTATTTGTCGATGAGGTAGAAGGGGGTTTTCAATTAGAGCACCACTATCTTCTTCAATACTTCACCGGGGTTCTTGATCATGTCTGTGAAGTCTTCAACGATCTCTAGTGTCCCGAGGTATTTCCCCTCCTTATCCCTTACGCCTACTACTAGTACCCTAATGATCCGGTCGCCCATCCTTGTCCAGAATTCGCGGTAGGGGTATTTCCCCTCTTTCAATAGTTTAACGTTGAACTTAACGTATCCCTCCAGCCTCGGTGGGTGACAGTATTCTAGTTTTCTACCGATTATCGTCTTCGATCTCGGGAATCCCCCGGTTAGCTTGCTTTTTGTGAAGAATCTTACACGGTCATTCTCATCGGCAAAGGTTATCTCCAGGGGTAGGCTGCGGAAAACCTCCTCGATCTCTACTGGATTCATAAAACCTGTTTCAAGCTCTACGTCTCCAGGCTTCCTTATCTCGTAGTTGTCAGGCTTGATCTCTCCCATCGCTTTCTTGATCTCACCGGGTAGTTTCTCGAGTTTATCCCTCGGTATAGTTCCATCAACCATGTATGGATAAACCGGTTCAACGCCTGGATCCCATTCCTTCTCTACCGGTACATTGTATCCGAGCTCCTTGGCTAATTCATGTATTGCTTTCCACTCCCCCGGTGTTAGGAGGATCCATACCGCTGGGTATAGGATCTTGTTCTCCCTAAAGACTAAGTCCATGATCTTATTAGCCAGATCCAATACTTTCCTTGCATTCTCATCGTATTCCCCGGTGCCACCTGGTTCTTTTCCGAGTATCTTCCTTATCGACACTATTATCTCGTCTTCCTTACCCCACAACACTCTTGGTACAGCCTCGATCCCCCTCCTCTCGAGGTAGGGGAATATTAGCATCTGGTTTTTACGATAGTGTTTCCTAATCTCTGATTTAGCCTTGTATAATAGGTCTTTAACTAGCTGGTAGTTCCTTTTCTTGCTTTCTGGGTCGGTGGTGTTTATTACTGCGTTTGCATATAGTGTTAGGGCTTCAGCCAGCTTTATGATTTCATCGTTCTCCCTTAACAAGTAATATAATGGATGGCCCTCCGGCACACCTCTAAGCTCCACTCCCTTAAGGTATTCTCGGAACAGGTCTACGTGTATATCGCAGACCCTGAGTATTTCCTCAGGCTTAATCCCTTCCCTTATCAATTGCTGTTCTATAACTGCTATTTCGAAGGGACTTATCTTTGCAAGCACATCCCTATACTTCTCCTTCAACTCTCCCGGATCGGCTCCTCGTGTAATGTCTTTCAGTATGTTTCTAACTAGTTCAATCTTATTGGAGACATTCATAGTTGACACATGTCAACACCTATAAAGGATAAAGGCTAAACACCAATATAAAACTAACCATAAACCCCCATAGGGAAGCGTGGAAAGGAATTGTACAGGGTTATTGGTAGGGAAGTAGTTGGTAAGGGTAGGCTGGGAAGATACATTGTTGAATTCTCGAGGAAATGGCCTAGAGGGGCAAAGAACGTCTACCTTATAGGCGAGTTCACAAGCCTATACCCAGGATACATGAAGCTACGCCGTATAGGGGATCATGGATTTATACGTTTAAAACTATGGCCCGGCACATATGCTTACGGGTTCCAAATAGATAATGACTTCGAAAACAGGCTCGACCCCGATAACGCGGTTGAGCATTGTATATGGATACCCTTCAGCCCGGAGAATAAGACTTGCTTATCAAAACTAGTCATCGAGAAGCCCAGTAATCCATTAACGGATATATACCATAATGAAAACAATCCATCCTTCCTCCACAAATACATGGATAAAATAATTATTAGGCTGAAAACCCCGAAGAATATTAAAGTCCTACATATGGATCTAGCAGGTGAAAAAATAGAACACACAGCTATACATGATACGGGAGAATACAACGTTTACGAATACCATGTTAAACCCAGGAGCGTTTTAAGCTACAGGTTCTGGATCATGCATAACGATGAAAAACTATGCTATGGTGATGAAGGAGTAGGTGAGACAGCTTCATACATCACTGTAGATCATAGTAGAATACCGGGATACAATAGTCCAAGATGGTATATGGGCACTATATACTACCAGATATTTGTAGACAGCTATGAAAACGGCGATCCAAGAAACGATCCAGCGGATAAGATTGAACCAACAATTCCGAGAAGATATGGCTACCTCGGGGGAGACATTAGAGGGATTATTAAAAGGCTCGACTATATCAGAGATCTAGGTGTTGAAACCATCTATATAACACCAATATTCAAATCAACATCCTACCACCGATACGATACAATTAATTATAAAGAAGTAGACCCAACCGCCGGATCCGTGGATGACTTATTAGAACTCATAAATAAACTCCACGAATACAATATGAAGCTAGTGCTCGACATTACAATGCACCATACAAACCCATGCAATGAAGTATTCATCAAAGCCCTAGAAGGAGACCCTAAGTACCGGGATTTCTTCACATTCCTAGAAGACCCCGACCCCAAAATAATTGAGAAGTTTAAGAAATACATTACGGCTAAGCCCTGCAAGTCTAGAATGATCTATAGCGATGAAGCATTAAGGAATAGGAAGCCCTTCTACGAGACATTCTTCCATATATGGCTTATGGCTAAATTCAACCACGACAACCCTGGAACGCTTGAATACTTCAAGGATATTACCATGTACTGGATGGATCGTGGAATAGATGGTTTCAGGATCGATGTCGCTATGGGAATACATTATTCATGGATAAAACACTATTATTACTGGGTTAAAAACAAGAACCCGGAATTTCTAGTACTTGGCGAGTTATCCGAACATCCAAGTATTTACATGGAATACTATGACTCAGCAATGGATTACTATTGGAGAATGATCATCCTCGAAGCCCTAGTATTCAATAGGACCAGTATTAGGAAGATGGTTGAGAGGCTTAACGAATTATATACTTCAATGCCGATCTATAAGGTTCTCTCCTTATACAACCACCTAGGATCACATGATACCGTCCGGATCAAAACCCTCGCCGGCGATAAGAGAATCCTGAAACTTCTAATTACACTACAATTCCTACTACCAGGATCACCTGCTGTATACTACGGAGACGAGATAGGCCTAGGTGGAGGAAGGGATCCGGATAACCGGAGGCCGATGATATGGGATAGGGAGAAGTGGGATATGGAAATATACGATCACGTTAAGGGATTGATCAAGCTTTACAGGGAATATATGGTTTTAAGGCATGGATTCTACCGGGTATGGGTTGAGAATGATGTACTCGTTATACATAGATGGCTTGGTAAGAGTAGTGTTTATGGATTAGTAAATCCCAATAATAGAGTAGTAATCGTTAAGAATAAACTCTCCGGGATCCTCGATGGGTTTGAACCAGTATATTCCGATGGAGAGTCATCATTGACTAATAACAGATTCGTCCTAGCACCCTATGGATACATTGTCCTCGCCGGGTATGATAAGTAATGTATTAATCCATTAATGTCTAAATATTGTAATTGTGGGAGGTTTACCTTG
>WAON01000124.1 GCA_015521265.1 Desulfurococcales archaeon | reverse complement strand
ATCTAAAGAAGAAGGGCGCTATTATTAAAACCAGCAATGCTAACAAATCCAATAAAGAGTTGTTAGGCCAAAAAGATCTTTGAGACAAATTATACACGAACACATAACCAGCTAGTCCGAGTAATGTTAAAAGAATAGACACTACTTCAAATGGTATAGTTGAAAGGGGTAAATACATGTAAACGATAAAGCCGAGGAGAAGTATCAATAATCCCTCATATAGTGAGTCGATGTATGATAGTGTGTTGAATATGTCTGCGTAGAGTTTTTGAATTACGTTTTTAAGTTCTGATTCGACGTAATGTTTTGTATCATTAGTTGTAATCAATACTTCCGCATATCCCTTAAGGAAGGATGCAACCCTTCTACATGGGAGAGAATCCGATATTTTAACGAGGATCGTATATGGATCACTGATAATCCTAGACATTGACATATACAGTTTAACAATATAACTATAAGGCTTCGGCAACAACGTTTTATCTCGAGACGCATAATCTAATACTTCATCAAGCCTAACACCATTAGCTTCAAAAACCAATAAGTTAGCGAGGAAGTCAACATAGCTATCAGTTAAATTCTTTCTTAACCTATAAGTAGCTAGAAGCCCGGATCTATGTATAAGATAAACTATGAGTAATACGCCGGTTATTAATAGGAAAAACCAGGTATATGGAGGGGCATATACTTGAGGTAGGAAATTACTCATCACTCCTCTCAACGATATCCTCCTCACCAACATAATACTTTAACAATTCCTCCGCGAGAACATCGTACGAATACATCCCTCTATCAACAAGTTTTTGGAGAAACATAGTTCTACTAACAAGCTCCTGCACTAATAGTTCTGGATCGAGAATCTGAGATAGACGAGTAGAAGCCTCTACCAATTGCAGTGGATTACTAGTATCTACTAGTTCTTTAAATTCAACGTTATCATTTACTTCATAGATTTTCTTAATATACCTCTTGCCTTTAACGTTCTCCATTTGAACAATAACCCATATATTTGATAGTAGCTTCTTAGGAATTGATATGGGTGGAGCCATTAATCGTTCAAGAACTGATTTAGCATTTTCACCGTGCATTGTTGCGAGAATCCCATGTCCAAGCCTTGAAGCTTGAACCAGTAATCTAGCTTCTTTACCCCTAACCTCTCCAACAACTATGTAGTCTGCTCTCCTCCTTAAGCTAAACTTTAATAAATCATACATATCAATACCCTGCTCACTCTTAGAAATCGTTGGCCTCTCGATCAATGGATCCCATTTCCCGGTTGAACCCATTAT
Organism: Desulfurococcales archaeon; assembly: GCA_015521265.1. Lineage (GTDB taxonomy): Archaea > Thermoproteota > Thermoprotei_A > Sulfolobales > Desulfurococcaceae > WAON01. The sequence goes on along the minus strand of WAON01000124.1, from coordinate 6,063 downwards.
TTCCGGCGTATCCTCTATTGTAACAACTCTTCTCGACGGCGGTATTAGTGTTAGTAGTGCTTGTAATAGTGTTGTTTTACCGCTGCTCATCCCCCCTATGATCAATATAAATCCCTTCAATTCTAATACTAGCCATAAATACGCCGCTATTAACGGTGAGAGTGTCTGGTTATTGATTAATTCCGTTATAGTAATTATTCTGGGAGGCTTCTTCCTCAATACAAAACTTGATCCCTTCCTTGAAACCTCTCTTCCAAATGTTAATGAAACCCTTATACCCTCCGGTGTTAGTCCTTCTGCTACTGGATAAGCTAAAGATAAGTGTTTACCTGCTCTCCTTGCTAGTGACAGCACTATACGATCTATCTCTCTCGGTGTTAACTCTATATTCGTATCCATCCAGCCATACCATGCATAATCCCTATGTATAATTGATACGTATCTATCATCAGCTGAGCCAGCGATCTCTTCGATCTTTTGATCTATTATCAACGGATATAAAGCTCCATAACCACTTGAAACCTTTAAGTAATGATAGGTTATTTCTAATGGGTACCTAGAGTAGATCTCATATAGCTCTGGATCGCCTATTTCCTCAATAGTTTTACCAATACAGTATTGGGATTCACAACTGGGATTCTTCAAGTATATATTTATAACTGCATTAATAACCTGTGGATTCAGTAGGGGTTCGACCACGATATATTCATAATTATTCGCATGCTTAGAGATTATGATCTTAACCATATTCCTTACCGTGTATTCATCGATAACCTCACCCGGCTTAACGCTTCGGGGAGACGATTCCTCGAGGATGCTTTTTATGAGATCCCCTAGTATGCTGTTATTAACTATCTTATCAGACCGATCAGGTATGTAGGATGAAAAATTTTTGAAAAAACCTATTATTTTCATATATATCAATCCCTTTATGATTATTTTATTAGTTCAATTAAGACTGGTTCAGTTTCTTGGTCTCCATATATTGCTATAACGTAGTGTTTCTGGGCTGTATCTAGTGGTTTATTTATTACAACGTTTATGCTCTTCGTAGTGCCTGGATCAATTGTTACTGATATTGTTTGAGTTATGTTATCCGGTATGATCTCTAATTTATTTACAGTAGCTGAAGCCGTACCTATATTTGTGAGTTTTACATTAATTATAGTCTTATTACTGTCTACGAGCATTTTAGCTGATAACACGGTTATTGAAGCATAGTTTTGTGGACTGCTCAGCGTGTTCATCATATAGTTGTAAATTATCACTCCACCAGCAACCGTTACTACTAAGAGTATAGCCGTTGCTACTAGTGGTGATACGGCTTTCAAACCCATCCACCACGATAAGAAGTGGGTGATTTAACCAGTTGATTAAACAAATAGATTTAAATATTGAGCATAGGGAGTGTAGTGAAAGTATTACGGATAAATTCTCTAATAACCTATCCCCGCTGTTTTAAACATTATAAGGGGTATAATTATTCTAGGACAAGGTGTTACCGTTGACAGCGGCAGCAACTAGTGAGAGATACCAGGCTATTAGCCCAGCAGAGTTCTTCTACAAGTATAGGGAGATAGCCGGTTTCTCAAACCCAGCTAGAGCTCTATACCAAACAATTAGGGAACTTGTAGAAAACGCTTTAGACGCTACCGATGCCCACGGCATACTGCCTAATATTAAAATTGTTATTAGGAGAGCTGATGAAGTCAATAATTACTACAAGGTGATAGTAGAGGATAACGGTATAGGTATACCTCCCCACATTGTGCCGGAAGCTTTCGGCAGGGTACTGTTCAGCTCGAAGTATGTTCTAAGACAAACCCGTGGAATGTTCGGCCTAGGAGCTAAAGTCGCAATACTCTACGGACAAATAACAACTGGGAGACCAGTAGAAATAATTACGAGTCAACGAGGCTTAAAAAGGATCTATTATTTCAAGCTGAGAATAGACATCAACAAGAACAAACCAGAAATACTCGAGAGGGGGAGCTACCGGAAAAACAGGGATTGGGCAGGTACAATTGTATCTGTAACAGTTGAGGGAGACTGGTCTAAAGCAAGGCATAGAGTTAAAGAATACATCCTTCGAACTGCTGTGGTTACACCATATGCTAACATTGCTTTCATCGACCCCGACGGCGAAATATTGTTCTTCAAGAGGACCATAGACAAACTACCCCGCCCCCCGAAAGAAGTAAAACCACACCCATACGGAATAGACCTAGAAGTAATGAAGAGGTTGAGAGACAATACCGATCATCCGACAATATACGACTTACTGATTAAGAGCTTTCAAAGCATTGGAGACGTGACAGCAAGGAAGATCCTCGAGTTAGCAGGTATAGAGCCGACTATAGAGCCTAAGAAACTTAGTGATAAACAACTACTCAAACTAGTAAACACAATGAAGCAATACAGCGAATACCGCCCACCAACATCGATAGCTTTATCACCCCTGGGATCAGAAGTAATCAAGGCTGGTCTACAAAGAATCTATCAGCCAGAATTCGTAGAAGCAGTAACAAGAAGGCCGGCAGCATATGAAGGCCATCCCTTTATCGTAGAAGCAGGAATAGCTTATGGGGGAAAAGTCCCCTTAAGCAATGAAAAATACCCCACATTACTCAGATACGCTAACAAGATACCGCTACTATATGATGAAGGAAGCGATGTAATAACAAAGATCGTTAAGGAAGAGATCAACTGGGAAAACTACCACGTCCACTTCCCAGCACCAATCGTAGTATTAGTACACCTCTGTAGTACAAAGATACCGTTTAAAGGCGTTGGTAAGGAGAGCATAGCTGATGTAGACGTTATACATAAAGAGATCAAGCTAGCAATACTAGATGTAGCAAGAAAACTAAGAAACTATTTATCAGCTAAGATAAGGGAGGAAGAGAAACGCAAGAAACTAGTCAATATAGCAAAATATATTCCGGAAATAACTAGAGCTTTAGGAATAATATTGAGGGAAGACGGTGTTCCAATAGATAAACTAACGGAGAAACTGGTAGAAACGGTTAGCCGTAGAACCGGTGTTCCCAGAGATGAAGTAATCAATATTGTAGAGAATATTGAAATAGGTGTCTAGCCTTGAAAGACCCCGTTATTGACCATATAGATGTTATGGCTAGGAGGAAGAGTATTAAAATACTAAAAGAAAAGTTTGGACAATTAGCTAAAGACATTCTAGAAGGTAAAAAACCAGTATTAATACTGCCTAAACGAGTACTAACAAACACTATCTACGATGTTAAGCGAAAACTTCTACTATTAGGTCCCGAAATGAAGCGTAGAAGCCTGCTCGATGTAAATGAAGCAAGAAAGTTTATGCAAACATTACTGATGGCTTCAATAATCTACGAAGCACTAATAAATAATGAATATCCAACAATCCGTGACTTATACTACCGCGGAAAACACACAATAACATATAGAGACCCAAAAGGAAGAATACACCATGAAAACACATGGGATGAACAAAGAGAGTCAGACGCCGTAATTAGGGATATCGAAGTCCTACTAGGATTACTACGCGAGGAAATGCTCATACTATCAAAGGAGAAGGGAAAAGTCGTTGGAAACCTAGTAATCCGCAGCGGAGACGACGTAATCGATCTAAGCAAAATGGGACACGGAGCATACGCGATAGAACCAACACCAGACCTAATAGAATTCAAAGACGTAGACGCAGAATTTGTCCTAGTCGTAGAGAAAGACGCAGTATTCCAACAACTACACAGATACGGCTTCTGGAAAAAATACCATGCAATACTAGTAACAAGCGCGGGACAACCCGACAGAGCCACGAGAAGATTCATCAGAAGACTAAACGATGAATTAAAACTACCAATATACATACTAACCGACAGTATCCCAGCGGATGAGGTCGTTATAGTAAAGGATCTCAAAAAGAATAAGGTCATGATTGGACCTATTGAAGAAATTGTTGGAAAGTATTTTAACCCTAACAAAGAGAGAGAACGAATAACGATACCACTAGCAGTACCATCCTTTAATCCCTTAACAGGAAGGATAGAATGGTCACCTATAGGATACGTGTACAGGCATAGGATAAGGGATAAAATACTAAGACTTAAAATAAAGGGACGCGGCATCGTTAGAGTAACGAAAGCACATTCACTCTTCATATATAGGAATGGGAAAATAATAGTAGAACCAGCTTATAATGTAAAACCCGGAGACCACATCGTTATCGCTGAAAAGCTTCCGAGACTAGTAGATAAAGAAGACTATGTAGTAGTGAATATAGCAAGACTACTACTCGAGAATAAGAACCTCTACAATAGTACTAGGTTTAAGCTAGAAAATACCCTATGGCTAGGTATGGGGGATAACACGGAAATAAGGCTTCGAGAGGCTTCCGACTACGATATAGATAATGCAGTATATGTGAGACTCTCGCGTTCGAAAGCTAGAATACCTAATAAGATAGTAGTGGACGAAGAAGTAGCATGGTTATTCGGCTTATACATTGCCGAGGGGAGCAGAAGTAAGGATAGATACCTCTCCATTAACCTGGGAAAACATGAAGCTAAACTTGTAAGGAGAGTTATAGAAATACTTGAAAAAAGATTCAATATAACGCCCCTTATTAGAGTAGGTAAAGGTATAACAATACTAATATCGTCGAAAATACTACGCCTAGTCTTCGAAGCACTCGGACTAACTGGAACAGCTAAAACGAAGAGGATACCAAGTATTATACTAAACTCTCCCACTTCCGTAAAAATATCGTTTATAAAAGGATTAATTGATGGAGACGGGCACATTGATAAATATGGAGATATAATATATTCAACTAGAAGTCAAGTTTTATCAAAACAATTGTTTATACTGCTATTATCTCTAGGCATAAACCCATCACTAGTAATAAACGGGAAAGACTATGTTATAAGGATAAGAAAGTCTACAATAAGAACGCCTAGTAAAGTATACTCCGCCCTTACAAGTCTAGAACTAACGAATAAGTTAATTACTGAACCCTCGTACGGCATACCAATAAACACGTCATTAAAACACCAGCTAATACTGCTAGCAAATACAGGTAGGTCTTCATACCATCCAGGACAAGCCACTATTTCGAAGGCAAAACTACACATGCTCCACACTAATAAACTATTATCGATTCCTAGCGATCTTAAGACTATAATCGAAGGGGATTCAGTACTAGCAAGAGTAGAGTCAGTAATGGAAGAAGACTACGAGGGATACGTATACGACTTTGCAGTACCCGTCAACAATTCTTTCATAGGAGGATGGGGGATCGTGTATCACAACAGCGATCCTTATGGGTGGTATATTTATAGTGTGTTTAAGATAGGTTCGATAACTTTGTCCTATGAGTCTGAGAGGTTGGCTACTCCTACTGTTAAGTTTCTGGGGGTTTCGATGAGTGATGTATTTGGGGATGAGAGGGTTAGGAAGTATGCTAGGAAGCTCCGCGAGATACTGGGGGATGAAGCCTTAAAGCTGATTCGTAAGAAGCCTAAGAAGCCCTATTTAACCGAGAAGGAGAGGAAGAACTATATTATTAGGGCTAAAACGAAGGATATTGAGCGGGCTATCGAGCTCATAGGATATGATATTGCCTACAAGCTTATAACGAATCCGGAGATACGGGCAAAGATAAGGGGGAAGGAGGGTATAGCAGGGTATCCATGGTTCCGCACAGTAGACTGGATTAGAGAGATAAGCATATTCTTCGACACCCTAGCAAAGCTTGAAATAGAAGCTATGGCTAGCAAGGGGTTGAAATTCTTAGCAGACAATTATATCCCAACCAAGATAGAGACTGGGGACTGGATAGACTAAATACAAACACAATCCTCATAATAAAAACGATCAATTTCACGGATTCTTTCATCAGATCCGTTACATCTCAACCCCCTATGAATCCTTTCCCGATGATTAATCCATGATAAACTGTGTAAAAATACGAACAAATTCATATAAGCAATATACATTAATAGAAAACATTTTTAATTGGTATTCATAAAGATGAGATTGAAAAAGAATAATCCAAGTGAATAGAAG
>WAON01000123.1 GCA_015521265.1 Desulfurococcales archaeon | reverse complement strand
CCCAATATCTATCCTCCCAGTAATTAGTAGTTCATCTTATGTTCCCGGCTGGCCTCTGAGTATTAGGGTTTTCAGCTATAACTACAATGATACAACCCAAGTATTAACTATTAATTTCGAATTAAAACTCCCAAACCCCGGCTATATTATCAGTAATGTATCAGCTATTCAAAACGAGTCCGGATACTATATTGATTTCGAGATAATGAAGACTACAAACCCCGTAATACAAGTTATTACGTATAAATATGCTAGTGTAAGGTTCGTAAATGTTTCAAGCCAAGATTTCCCCCTAAAGATCAATGTACTAGTCAACCATAAACCCTACAGCGTCGTCGAAATATATTCAACGAGTAATATAAACCCTGAAAACTCCCCTTCAACAAGTTCTACAACGAAAACTACAAACGAAACCGGCACTAATACTAGTACCACAACCGGGTCCTCGAGTAGTTACTACACCGAAATATCTGGGAATAAGACATCTATGGAGAATAGTGGACGGTATATATACATTATTGCTTTAATAATTGGCTTATTCACTTTTGCAGCAGCAGTGTTATTTGTTGGCCGGAAGTAATTGACACAATCTTGTTCATTTTAATGTTTCAACGGATAAATTTATATATCTGATTTCGATATATCGGATATTGATATATTTAGATTCGATATATTGGGTGGTCGTAGTGAAGCACAACTTCATTATCAGACATGCTTTCATCATAATACTTATCTGGATCATAATCGCCGCATTATCCGTCCCACTAGCTTCGCGGATCGAGGACGTTACCAATTATAGTGCTGAAAAACTATTACCTAATGGTACGGACAGCGTTAAAGCCGCCCAGCTCTTATCCGAGATTACTAGTGGTGGAAACGCTACTGGCGGTGGTGGTGTTTCAGGGCTTGCTGGCGCTATGACTTTCGATATAATTCTAGTAACTGGGGTTAATGCAACGGATGAAAAACTTGTTTATTGGGATATTGATCTGAATAACTCACTGAGACAATATGTTAAGGATTATTCATCACCTTACCACACGGTCTACATTATATTGAAAAGTATAAATGCTTCCCTGATCAGTAACAGTAGATCACTATACAATATGTCCAAGACACTGATAAATCAGCTGGAGCCACTATATGAGAACAGGGATTATATCATCGAGTACGTCAATACTAGCCACGAGATCCTAGTGATCCTTAAGGATTTTGGTGACGATGTAAGCAATAATATTACATGGTATGAGGAGGAATCATCATGGATCACGGGCAATATATCCCTCCTGAAAGAGATGTATATTAATCTGAGCAGAGCCTATAATGAGTCGATCGATGGATTGGAGGGCGTTCATGGTTTAGGCATACTATTATATAACATGTTATTATATGGAGACCAGTATTATACCGAGATAACGAGCCAGCTTGAACCCATGTATGAAAACCTGACGATGATTAATGAAACTGTTAGCATGCTGAACACTATGTACTACAATGTTAGCCTAACCTATACCAATATACTCTTCGACGTTTCAAGAATACACTACTACCTACTAACCAATACATCCGCTTACCAGTCCGGTTTAAACGAGTCTATGATCTATGAAGTAGTAAATTACACTAGTCTATCCGGATACCCGGTCTCTCCCAGGCTGGTTAATGAAACATACTTATTGATCAAGAACCGCTTTAACCCCTATAATATGAGTGATCGAGACCTCTTTAAGGCTTCCACAATACTAGTTTCAGAGATATACTCAAGTCTCCCAATAATGTATCAGCAAATGTACGCTTACTACCTTATGACATATAATGAGACAATGTATAATCTTCTAGAATCTATGCTCTACAATACTAATACTACATCAATACTAAGCCTCCTATATGCCGGGCCTGTCACGGGGCAGATCATCCTGCATGATTACCTAGTTAATGCTTGGAACACCAGTCTTCCCATTAGCGCCCATGTATTCGCGGAGAATACCGCTCCCATAGTTGTCCAATACATGGGCTTACCTAGTAATGCTACGCCAGCGGTTATAGTATTGTTTAAAGACGCTGTACTTCCCGGCTATCCGCCGGATCCAAGTATTTATGAAGGTGTTGTTGTTAATGATACAGTGTATTTATTCACAACGGTATCAGGGCAGGAACCGCTTAATGCATCCTATGTTCTCGTAAGGGATCTATATGAGCTGGGGCCTGTTTTGGAAGCTGCGATGGATTCTCTACATACTTTCTTAGGAGAAGTATTCCCGGCTCCAAGCGAGATCGTAGACTATGCTTACAAGGACATTATAACCTATGATCCAAGTGGTCTAGGCGTATTCCTTACTAATCAGACTCTCCTAAATACAACTGTTGCAGCAACACTATCAAACATCACTGGTTTACCGCCGAGTATTACTATGAAGGTTTTCCGGAACGAGACATGTATACCGGTTGTAGTTAGGGATATGATGAAGGATGAAATAATTAATATGACTGGTAACCCGGGCTTCGGCGTTATCGCTGATGTAGTATATAATTATAGTGGAAGACCCTGCTTGGAAGGCTTCCTCGAAATACTAGAGTATACTGGCTCAACGATGTTTAGCAAGTTCCTCCCGCCAGGCTTTAACACTTCAATGGTTAAACAGTTAATATCTATGATAGGTGTTGATGCATGGTATGGTAGGCTTCAATCAGTATTCTTCGAGAAGCTATTGTTGATCGGGGATTTAGCGGAGAAGCTGTCACTAGTTTATGAGTCGGTGAACATTACTGGGGCTGGCGGGAATTATTCTGTTTCCAGCATTACGTCCATACTGTATAATTTATCGATTATCAATGCATTGATAAACCACACATACACCAACAATCCCGACTATTACGTAGTAGAATCCTACGCCGAATTAGCGAGCATACTTATCAATAATTCTAACTACACTATACCCTATGAGCTACCTATTGACGATTTAAAAGCTCTAGCGTATAGGCTTGTATCCCTAGATAATAATGCTAGCATGGATAGGATACTGGATGTATTCATCGACTACACCCTTAACACTATGATGAATAAATTCAATATCACCACACCCATGAATACTACAATCAATTCATCAATGTTTAAGCCGTTACTGCATGATATCCTTGCTAATAATGTTAAACCAATTGATGCCTTCATAAATCACCTCGAGGATCTGCTGCCTAGCAATGTCACCGGGAATATTGATTTAGAAGCGCTGAAGTCTTCGCTTAGGAAGGCATTGGAGGTGGATAGCTATAAGCCTATTTATAATACACTCTATAGGGAAGCCTTCAGTAATGTGTTTACCAATGTAACTAGTAGTCTCAGGGGCTTAATGATTTCTCCAAGAAATAATGCTTTCATCATAGTAATATCTCCTAAAGATGAGCCTGGGAAGTATGATAATGCTTTAGAGGCTAAGAGGGTTGTTGCTGAATCGTTGAAGTCTCATGGCTATAATCCGGAGTATATTGGTGTAACTGGTGACGATGTTTTAAGCCATGAAGCTAGGGAGGCTAATAGTAGGGATATTGAGAATGTTAATAGGATATCGATTCTTGCACCGATAATAATAGCCTTAATATTAATCGGTGGATTAATCGCTGCCGGACTGCCATTCCTAGGGATTGGTTTATCCGTATTATTATCGACGGCTATACTCTACATACTAGGGTATTTCGGAGTTATAAACGTGACGAGCTGGGCTAGAATGCTGATGATTACTACTAGCTTCGGGCTCGGAATGGATTATAGTAGCTACATAGTTCTCCGCTACAAGGAGAAGATCGCTGAATTTAAGGATTCTGCCGCAGCGGCACATGATGCTTTGATCCATAGTATACCTGCTATAGCAGCTGCTAGCAGCACCGATATTATTGGATTCGCAGTTATGATGCTTGCATGGGACTTCCCACTACTAAGCAGTATTGGACAAATGGTTCCAATTGCTATCCTAACAGTACTAGCTGCTTCACTAACGTTTACCCCTGCAGTCTTGGCTAAGTGGGGTGATCGAAGATGGTTCTGGTGGCCTCACCGCGTAGAAGCTGGTAGGGGTCGCTGGAGAGGATTCACTATTACCCGGGGCCGCGCCCTAGCATTGATCACTCTATCACTAATACTTGGAGGTATCGGTGCTTATGGCTTGTTAACTTTTCAGGGTAGCCATGACTACAGCGTCTTCATGCCGGAGGGTACTGAGGGTTATAAGGCTTATATGAAGCTTCAAGAAGTATTCCCCGCTGGGCAGTTGATGCCTATATACGTTGTTGGGAGGATTAGCAGTGGATCGGTTTGGGATAGCAGAGTAATGGATGAGATCAAGTCTATGGCCGGCGCGATCAGTGATCTGCCGGGAGTTGTAGAAGTCTATGGGCCCCATAACCCAGGCGATAAGCCAAAAACAGTCTATGTAGGCAGTGATAATAAGACCTTCTACCTCGAAGTAATCATTAAGCCTTCCCCGATGAGCAATGAGGGAATCGAGTTGACTAAGAAGATTAGAAGCATAGCCTACAATTACCGCGGAGGAGTATTCAGCGAATTATACGTCGGGGGGTTAGCGGCCTCCAGCCTCGAGATGGAGGAGCTGCTGAACCATGACTTCTGGCAGAAGATCTTCCCAGTGGGAATCATATTGATGTGGCTCGCGATGACTATTAGCTTTATGAGTATATGGGCTGGGATAATATCGCTATCGACAATCGTGATCGGATACATGATCGGTGTAACCCTTGCATCAAAGATACCGGGAATGTATGGCCAGCCAGCACTCTGGTTCCTACCACTAATGACTTTCCCAGCTGTACTCGGAGTCGGCATGGATTATAATAGCTTCTACATGAATAGGCAGAGGGAGGAGCTTGGTAAGAGGATTAATGATCACTATGCTAGCTATATATCAGCAACAACAGCTATTAGGGCTGTCAGCCACCTAGTAATTGGTCTCGGATTAATCGTTACATCGACGTATTCAGCACTAGTAATCGGTAGTAGTTGGGGTGTTAGAGAACTGGGCTTAGCATTGGCTGGCGGAGTATTTACGACTACCCTGCTAGCCGCATTATTATTCACGCCGCCAATACTAGCATTAATGGGCCGCCGGGCCTGGTGGCCTTATAGTAGGAGGTGGAGAAAGAAGTGAGTCCACGCGTTTTTAGGCTCTTAATCCTACTCCTCATCGATGAGTATCGTCCACATGGCTACGAGCTTATGAAGAAGGTTAATGAATTAGCTGGCAGTATAGCACATGTCGGCCCTGGGACTATCTACCCAGCACTATTCTTCTTGAAAGCCCGCGGATTCATCAGGGAGATCAAGGAGGGTAGGAGGAAGAAGTATGAGTTAACGGATAAGGGTAGGGCTGAGTTGGAGAAGTATCTTGGAGACCTCGAGTATATGTGTAGGGAGATACTGCGGCTAGTTGAGAAGAGGACTAAGGGTTTACAGTAGCTATCTCCTATTCCTTACCAGCCTATATGGGATTGTTAATAGGCTTATAATAGCCCTATAGGTTTCAATTAATAATATAAATGTCCCCCTAACAACTCCCTTCTCTTTATACCCTTTAGCAATCTTTACCCAGTCTATTTTTGCAACTATGTATGTTAGTATTAATGTTATTGCTAGGAGTGATGGATAGGTAATATACCACGGCGTATCCGCTGCGTCTTCGAGTAGCCATGAATAAGTTGAGCCGAAGAATACTGCTGCACCGGTTATTATTATTTTTCCTAGTAGTAGGGCTGTGAAGAATCTTATTAGGCTGTATCCCGTAGCTCCTAATGGTATGTATAATATATCGTCCGGCAGCGGTAAAGCTGCGAACAAGAATACTGCTAGGAAAGTTGAACGCTTAAATAATCCTACGAATACCTCCATATTATTCTTCTGCTGCTCCGTCATTACTAGTCTTAAACCCCTACCGAAATAGTATACGACGATTTTACCCACAGCTGCTCCAAGTCCTCCTAGGAATGAGATATAGGCTTGATCGAGTACGTTGTCTAGAGAGCCTGCATATACTACGATGAATAACAAGTATGGGATGGTAGAGTATGGTATTGCGTTTCCAAGGGCCGACACTATGAATACTCCAAGCGGACCATAACTACGCAGTATCTGCAGAAAGATCTGTTCTTCATCCGCCAAATCCGCTTCCTCAAATTGATCCGTATTGTCAAGAAAACATAATTAACTATATATGTTATTAATTTATTACTGGATGGGAAGGTGTTAGGTTAACCTAACAGGGTGCACGGCGATGCAGAAACCATTGCTAACGCTAGACACGCTACCGCCTGGTAGTAATGCAAAGATAGTATCTATATCCGGCAGCGGTGGATGGGTTTATAGGCTTTACCAGATGGGTTTAACTCCTGGAACGATAGTTACTGTTATCGTAAACTATGGTGCAGGCCCCCTCGTTGTACGTGTTAGAGGAGTCGATATATCCCTTGGAAGAGGGATTGCTCGGAGAATAATTGTTGAACCCCTCTAAACCCGATAAGTCCCTAATTCATGCTTTGAAAAGTATTGTTCTTTGGTGAATAGCAATGGAGAATAATGATACTGCTAAAAAAGAGATTGTAGTTGGAGTTGCTGGTCAGCCTAATGTTGGTAAATCCACGTTGTTCAACGTACTCACTGGTAGGAGGGTGCATGTAGCTAATTGGCCGGGTGTTACTGTTGAGAAGCATGAAGGGATTAGAGAATACATGGGTTATAGGCTTAGATTCATTGATCTCCCCGGGATATACGGGTTCTCAGCGACAACTATCGAGGAAAAAATAGCTCGTAGGTTTATACTCGAGGAGAAGCCCGATGTACTACTAGTTCTCGTAGACTCTATTAATCCCGAGAGGACTATGTATCTTGCAATTCAAGCCTTGGAGATGTATACTAGGGTTATAATTGTTTTTACAAAAATTGATGAAACCCATGCTCGGGGGATACATATTAATTATGAAGCTTTAAATCGTCGTTTAGGTGTTCCGGTAGTAGCTGTTTCCAGTGCTACCGGGCAAGGTATAAATGAGCTATTGGATAAGATCGTTGAAGTAGCATCTAGTGGGGGTAGGAGGAAGCCTTTAAGGATTGACTATGGCGAGTTAGAGCCATTTATTCTAAGCGTCGAGCAGGTCTTGGAGAAGAATGATTCCAAGATAAAATATCCTATTCGATGGGTATCAATTCGTTTACTGGAGGGTGATCGGGAGCTTGAAGAATACGTTAGAAGAATGCTTGGTGAAAAAGTTTTAATCGATATATTGAAGACTAGGGAGGAGATTAGGAGGATTTTCCATCGAAGCCCTGAGGAGCTTTTTGCACAGAAAAGGTTTGAATATATTGAGAAGCTTCTCCGGGGAGTTGTTGTCCGTGTTCATGTAGGTATTACTCGTAGGGAGAGGATAACGCGTTACTTTTATCATCCATGGCTGGGTCCTTTCCTCAGCATATTTACACTAATAATTGTTTTCCTCGTAGCATTTTCGATTAATACTGGTTTTCCACTTAACGTTATACTCGCTGATCTAGGCTATCCGGGCCTTGCAGAAGCTGTGGAAAACTATAGTCTTGGAGGATTGATCGAGGCTGGTTTCAACGCTCTCAGCAACTACCTGTATAGCATTATGGGCGAATCAATTATCAGCAGCCTAGTGATTAATGGTATCATTGGGGGTGTTGGAGCAGTAGCTGTTTTCCTACCGTTAATAATGATGGTTGCATTCTTCCTCGCAGTACTCGAGGACTCCGGGCTAAGCCCCCGGATCGCTGTAAGCCTCCACAACTGGCTTACAAGGATCGGCGTTTCAGGACACGCAGTCTTCCCAATGCTACTGGGATTCGGCTGCAATGTTCCAGCCGTTATGTCTACCCGCGCAGTACCCGACCCCCGTGAAAGGATTAGGCTGATAATGACTATACCATTTATACCCTGTCAAGCACGTCTCGTAGTAATACTAGCTTTCGCCTCGGCTCTAAGCGGGCTTAGCGGTGCACTACTCATCCTCTACGGGTATGTAGCTGCATTCATAGCTTTCTCCCTCGTAAACAGGTCCTTGTACTGGATTGATAAGAAGAGGGGGCGTGTTTCTGAGCCTGAGCTGCTCTTAGAGCTACCCCCTATTCATAAGCCTATACCGCGCGTAGTCTGGTGGCATGTCTGGGATTCGACGAAGCATTTCTTGAAGAAGGCTGGTACTATAATTTTCCTTCTAAGTATTCTAATATGGTTCTTAACTTCTTATACTCCAAGCCTAACGTATACTGGTGATCCGTCCCAGACTATTGGAGCGTATTTAGCGCGTTTATTTGCTCCATTCTTATACCCGATTGGTTTGAGGGGTGATCAAGCCTGGATCATAGCCTTTGCATTAATAATCGGCTTCGTAGCTAAGGAGTCTGTGATTTCAGCATTAACAATAACAACAGGTGCCGATACTGCGAGGGATGCCTTAAGGCTTCTGAAACTAACCGATGTGCAAATAGCTTCTATAACAGTTTTCATGATATTATACGTACCATGCATGGCTACCCTTGCAGTTATGCTTAGCGAGACTAGGAGTTGGAAAATAGTACTAGCATCTATTGGAATAATGCTGAGTATAGCATATGTTGGGATGCTCTTTACGTATATGATTGGTTTGCTGTTGTAGAATCCTATCTAGGCTTTACGGGAGCTTGGGGAGAGTCATATTACCCGGTAATCCGGGCTGTTTCTGCCCGCCTCCCTGCAGCCCCGAAGCTACGAGGTTTACCTCGACTGTTTTCTCGAATGGTAGTTCTAGAGTCCACATCTTGATTAATCCGAAGCTCTTGATCGGTATGTCGATGTATCCTTTAACGGTTACGTTAACCCTACCCTTATGCACTAGTGTTACTAGTATTGTTTTTAACGCATCGCTGGGGGATGTTTCGAGGCATATTGTTTCCTCGTTAGTCCCCCTACTTATCACTAGGTTTTCCTTAACTCCTTCACCAAGGTATTGTCCTTGCACATATATTTTATAGTATAGTTTTTCGATGGTTACATCTGTTAAACCAGTATTGTTCACTTCAATGACGAAGCACGTATTAACCTTGTTCTCCCCGTACTTGTAGGTTACTGTTTTAATCTCTTTTATTCTAGCGGATATGTTTTGGGA
>WAON01000122.1 GCA_015521265.1 Desulfurococcales archaeon | reverse complement strand
TTAGAATAATAAGTTTGAGGAAGACAGGTCTCAGCTTACAAGGCGTTGAGGAGACAGTTATCAAGGATAAGGATTACCCGTCCTACACGAGTGGAGCTGTAGACTACGGCTTCACAATGGATAACGAGACTATGAGTAAGGCAGTGGAGGAATGCAGATCCGGTAAGAGAGTCGCGGTAATACTGAATACTAGGAGAAGGGCTAAGGAGAAATACATGCGTATAAGAAACATAGCCGGAAAAGAGTGCAGGGTCAAGCTCCTGCACTCGGCTATAAGTAGTGGAGAGAGAATAAATATCCTAAGAGAGACCCTGTGGGATTCGGAGAACCATAGGCCCTTCATCCTAGTCTCGACACAAGTGGTTGAAGCGGGGGTGGATATTTCATTCGACACAATGATAACGGATCCATGTCCCGCAACGAGCCTTATCCAGAGGACGGGCCGAGTGGCCAGGTGGAGGGGCGAGGGCAGAGGCCAGCTCCTAATCATAGATGACGGAGACGCTGGCCCCTATAATAAGGGGGAGGTGGAAGCAACGCTGAAGATGCTAAAACAGGAGAAAATAGATCTCAAAAACCCCTACGGCACTAGAAACGTTAAGGGCTACCTTGAACTCATTGAGAGAACCCTAGATCAGAGGGTAATCAGGGAGGCCGAGGAGAAAACGCATAGCAAGATACTTAATCTAGTATCTCCACCTCATCTATCGGTACAGGGGACACTATGGGATCTCCTAGGCGGCGAACTCATCAGGTCAACCGTTATCCTCGGCGTAACAGTAGAGGATACAGGGGAGATTCTCCCGCTCACGCAGGGCCTCTTCAAGAGGATCCTCATCGATAATGCGTTTACCGGGGGGCTAGGCTATAATGGTGAAAAACTAGGCTCCAAGGAGGTATCAGACATCCTATCGAAATGCAGGTGGAGAGGACCCTGGTGGATCGGTTGCATAGAATATGTTCTCCTAACAAGGATCAAGACGCTATATATCTCTCGGGAAACATATTGGGAAATAGCGTATGGTGTAAAATATTGATCTGCAGCTATTATAAAGGAAGCCAGTGTACTGAGACGCTGGAGCGTCATGTGGAGGAGATGCTCAAGGCTTACATTAAACTATACTATGACAGGGGCTGGCACATAAATGCTGCTAGGAGGCTTAAACGCCTCGGATATGGAGTTGAGGCGGGCGCTATGGACAGAGCTGCCCGGGCAGCAATAATACTCCATGATATAGGGAAGCCCTATGCTAAGAAGAGGAAGGATAACCATGTATCTTTCCCCCTCCATGAGGCATACTCCGCTCTAATCGTAATAGAAAACATTAGTAGCTTGGAGGACTACTTAGGCCCTAGTGGGGACAATAGCCTTGTCGCGGACTCAGTAGTGAAGGCGATCATGCTCCATCATATGGCTATGAATAGGCTTGGGAAAACACGGCTTCCAAAGCGGAGCGTTGATGAGGATATGGCTGAGGAGCTTATGAAATTCCTAGCCCACTACGGCCTCAGCTTCAGGATACCGTTGAGCATAGGCGGCCTCGAGGACTCATGGATCACTTCTCCCCAACAACTGCTTTCAATGAGAGACTACTATATCCTTCAACCCCCCAAGAGTAGATACCAGGTAACACTGAGGATACTCCGAGTTCTAACAGTCACGGATAATATTGCCGCTTTCCATGTAAGGGGTGGTAGTATCAGGGTTTTCGTGAGTGATATATGCTACTAGGATTCAATGGTGATGCAGTAGATGAGGCCTAAACCAGGTTATGGTGGTAGAATTTACATGGCGACCATGGGTTTCGATACCAGGTTCCAGATGAAGACGCTCGTAGGGATCGGGAAGGATGAAATAGACTATGCCCTTCTCCTAATACCCAGTGGTGAGCTTAATGAGAAGGCTGAGAAGGCTCTCAGGGATATGGAGGGGTTCCTCAGGGATCTCATGGGCCTTGACTACGATGTTTTAAAGATTAATATAGACGATCCCGTTGAAGCCATCGCAGAGATTTATTTAAAGCTAGATTCCCTCAGGCCCTCTATGATAATAGGAGATCTCTCGGGAGGTATGAGGAGCATGGTTCTTGAAGCATATACAGCCATACTCTCTTACCACTACTCGACTGGAACTGCTTTCAAGATCATAGTATGGAAGGAGGATCTAACGGGCAGGATAGAGGTGGATCACGACTACACTAAGATACCAGTTCTCATGGGGCTTGACGAGAAGATAATAATGCAACTCTCAATACCCAGAACCCTTAAGGAGATAGTCGAGGCAACTGGTAAGCCGAAGACCACTGTCTATCTGAGACTTAGAAAGCTCATCAACGAGGGCCTCGTAGAGGAGAGTAGACCAAAGGGTAGGACAGTTTATTATCAGGCCACCCCGAAAGCCCTCCTAGCCCTCAGAATCTTAAGGCGTACGCCCTCAACAGGCTAACCCTACCGTGCCCAGCAACCCCTAGAAAGTGATCTCTATAGCCGTCTCAAAGGCTCTCCATGGAAACCCCTTATGTAGACAATATTACTCCTCTTCCACAATTGCGGCTGACCAGGGCATGGATGAAGCCGAATCCATTAACCCCTATAATCTCTCTAACCCTCTTTACCTAGCCAAGCAAGTATGCCGATGTTGCAGATGCTTTATAGAAAATCCTAGGAGCTTTTATATATTGGGTCTCATATCTTTATCTTGAGTCTTTTCGGTAATGCCTGATCCAATGTTTCCTCGCGTTCCATGCGGCCCTCAGCGTCTCTCTGCTACACTAGGTACCTATGTTCAAACAGGCTTCGTTATCATAGAGTTCCTCGAGGAAGTTTAAAGAAGACGCTATGTGCAAAGTATATGATAATAGTGGAATAAATATACAGGGCTACTTCTATTGAAGCCTGTAATAAACGTGGTGGTTATGCTGGAAGGGTTTTAGGAGTTGATTATTCAATGGTTTTTAGGGAGTTAATGGGTATTTATTGTATTTAGTGTGTTGTATGGGTGGTGTTTTGCTGGTTACCGACTTGGTTGGTTCTAGGAGGTTGTTTAGTAGTAGTCCCCGGAAATATTATAGTGCTGACGTGGTTATGCGTGTTAGTGATGGCTGTGTCTTGCCCCCGTTTACTGGGAAGGTTGTTAAGAGCTTGTTGATGAAGGCTTCTCCCGATTTGCAGGTTGTTTTTGAATCAATGTATAGGCCTAAACCGATCAGTATTTCTACACTGGTAAAGCTCGCTGATGGTAGGAGGGTTTACCTCTGGAAGCGTAGTGATAGCAACATGGTTATGAAGCTCGACCCCGGTGATCGTGTCGGTTTCCACGTTGGTTTTACGGAGGATGTTGCTGATAAAGTACTTGATGCTCTAGGGGGTCTTGATGGTGTAGAGTTGTTTAAGGCTAAGTGGTTTCTCGAGGAGTATAGTCTTGAAACCTACGAGCTACCCGCCCGGGAGGAGGATATTCCGAGGGAGTACCGGGTTGGTACTGATTACTGGGTTAAAGTAGAGTTTAGAACTCCCACCTTATTCCTAGACCCCTATAAGGCTAGCAAGATTAAGAGATTCCTACCACTACCAGGAATAGTTTTCAGCTATAATATCGGCGAGTTATTGAGGATGGAGAAGAATGCTGAGTATATAAGGATGGTAGACCATATGAACGCATTATTAAACGAGCCCTATACAATACTTGAAACAGTTAAAGTTGTAAAATACTTATACGATGGTATGAGCCTGCCCGGAGTTACTGGTTATGCTAAATACATGATTGACTATGAATACATGGTTTTAACGGAATCGGTTGAATTCCTAGAAAACATCCTATTACACGCCGCTGTTATGGGTGTTGGTACTAGTAGGGCTAACGGTTTCGGATACGTAACGATCAGGACTGGGGCTAGGAGGGAGAAGACTAGTAGCTAAAATATTTAATACGGTGTAATACACTACAAATCCTAACGGAAAATAACCGGGTTGGGTTAATGGTTTAATAAGTGGAGGTGTTTTCGGGGAATGTTTTACTGGTTCCTATACGATCCATTAACAATGGCTGCATTATTCATAGCTTATATTGTTGGATTCATAGCTGTAACCATAATTGCTTCCAGGATCGCTCCGAGGGTTGCAGGCCGGATAAGTAATCGCTTCGGACTATATGCTTCGATGACTATAACGGGGTTAGCAATAATAGTGGGTAGCATAGCGGCGATCTATGTTATCTACTACATGCTCGAGGCTGCCGGGATAATTATTGGGCTTGAAGCACTATTATTCTTCATAATATTGATGAACCTAGCTACATGGCT
>WAON01000121.1 GCA_015521265.1 Desulfurococcales archaeon | reverse complement strand
GGCGAATCTTCTACTAGTAAACAATAAAACACCATGCATAGGTTCCGCCGAGTAGATATTCTAAATATTCCTATATCACAACGATAAAATAATTCCTCGTTACAATTATATTTTTAGTAATAAGGAAAAGAACTAGTGATCACCGGTGAAATTGATGTATGGCTATTATCACAGAAGGCACCGGAGGGAAAGGTTTAAAGAATCATGTAAAGAACCCTCCGGTATAGTATTGGACTATATGGAGTTCGGTAACCCGAGTGATAGACATTTCGAGCATAGGAATAACCCGGTTGCACAATTGATCGGTACGAAATACTTTACATTACTAGAAGTCACCCCCTTACCGGCTATAAGGCTGGAGATATTGGAAAAGGTTGATCTAGGCCCCCATTCTAAAGTACGTAAACCCATACGTATAAGCTACGATGACCTGACAAGTGTCGCGAGAACCAATCTACCAGAAGCACTAAAGAAGATTATAATAGAGAAAGAGAAGGAATTCGTTGAATTCTTTAACACTGCCGAACCAGTAAATATTAAGCTTCATACCCTGGAGTTGTTACCAGGTGTTGGTAAGAAGACTATGAGGCACATACTAGAAGAGAGAAACATTAAGCCCTTCACAAGCTTTGAGGATATAAGGGAAAGGGCCAAGATTGATCCTGTTAAGGTACTGGTTGACAGGATTATACAGGAACTTGCGGGAACTGAGAAATACTACTTGTTCATAAAGCCTCCGAAGGGACGGGGAGTTTATCTAGGCTATCTCGAGAGGCTATATGGAGAACTCTTCTAGAATCAGTTTCCAATACGTGTATCTTCTTGATAACGCCTCCACCATTAACTTCTAGGCATGATCTATACAGGTGGACAATCAAGATCTTAAAGGAAAACGGTATCAAGCCCCGTAAAAAACTTGGACAGAACTTTATTATTGAGCCTCAACTCGTAAAGACTATTACCAGTGCCCTTGAGAATTATAAAACTGTTAAGCTCATAGAGCTTGGTACGGGTCTAGGAACATTATCCTATTATTTATCCCGTCTTAATAACCTGGTTTACTCTATTCATTTTGAATTAGATGAAAAACTATGCAATCTAACAAGTTCTCTTCTATCAGTAAAAGCTTTACTAGTGTGTAGTGATGGACTCGCACATAGCTGGTATACCAATGTATTTGTATCTAATCTCCCATACTACATAACAAGCGATACACTTGTAAAAATCGCTAAAAGTAATGATATAAAGGCTGCACTAGTTGTTATACAAAAAGACGTAGCCGATCGTATTCTAGCAAAACCCGGGACGAAAGAGTATGGTAGATTAACAGTACTGCTAAACATGCTCTTCAAAATAACTCCTTCAATAATAATAGATCCGGGCGGTTTTTGGCCGAAGCCTAAGATTTATTCACAACTAATTATACTAGAACGCTTAAAGGATTATGATGAAGACACTGAATTTGTTGAGGAAACAACTAGGTTAATATTCAATATGCGTAGGAAGAAGATAATTAAAGTGCTTAAACACTTGTTCGGTGGAGAAGCGTATTCTATTATTCGAGAAGTATTGATTGATCAGGATAAGAGAGTGTACGAGCTTTCACCGGGTGAAATACAACGTCTTTCAAAGATTTTGAGAAAACGAGGTTTAATCTAGGAGATCTATTGATTAGCGTCTTTGAAAACGTATATGAGCCTTCAGATGATACTTGGTTGTTGATCGATGCATTAGCCGAAGCTAATCCGAGTGGTCGAGTAGGAGTTGATCTCGGTTCTGGAACAGGAGTTGTGGGGCTGGTGATGCTGAAAAACATGATTTCTGAGGTGAATGTTTTCATTGATATAAATCCCTATGCAGTTCTGAACACTATGTATAATCTGTATTTAAATATGTTAGATCATAGGGGGTTAGTTGTACAGGGCGATGTTAACACGCCCCTATTAAAACAGGGCGTCGCGGATATAGTAGTAGCTAATCCCCCATATTTACCGGGGGAAAAGATCGAGGATATAGTTGATCGTGCATTACTCGCAGGGCCACAGGGCTTTGAAGCTATAGCAGAATTCATAAAGTTTTCGAGTAGAGTGTTGAGGATGAATGGGTTGTTGTTTCTCGTCTATTCGAGTTTATCTAACCCGGAGGTTGTTAAGAATCTAATAGTGGAAAACTGTTTTAGAGTCTTGAAAACGTGGGTTAAACACGTGTTTTTCGAGGATATATTTGTAGTGGAGGCTGTAAAGGAATGCATGTAAGAGTAGTTCTTGTAGGCGTTGAAGGCTCTATTAATCTCGGATTTATAGCTAGGACTTGCATGAACTTTTCTGCCGAGGAATTATACCTTGTAAAACCACGAGCGGATTTAGAAGAAGCTAAGCGTTATGCTGCTAAAGCCGTTGATATGCTTGATAAAGCTGTTGTCGTGGATGATTTAGAAGAAGCTATTAGCGGTGTAGACCTCGTAGTTGCAACTACTGCTAAAGGCTATAGTAGGGGGGATGTTTTGAGACAGGCGATCCCAATTAGGAGTTTCGTTGAAACGCTGCGCGGGAGGGATATAAGGCTTGCTGTATTGTTTGGCCGGGAAAGCACGGGGCTTACTCGGAGCGAGTTAGAGAAGGCTGATTTCCTCGTTACTATACCTGCAAGCTCCGCATACCCCGTGTTAAATCTTTCACAAGCTGTAGCTATTGTTTTATGGGAGCTCTGGAATATTAAGAGGGTTGCTCCCTCAAACATTCCTCCATTAGCAGATAGACGTAGTATAGAAGAACTCCTCGACTTAATTAGGAAGGCTTCAACCCTGGTTTTAGGGCATGAAGAGAAGGTTAGGCGTGTCTATGAGATTTGGAGGAAGGTTTTATGGAGGGCTATGCCTAGCAGTTACGAGGTTAGATTGATGTATTACTGGATTCAGAAGGTTCTCAGTCATCTTTCCAGATAACCTTGTTATGGATAAATTACTGATCCCGGGTTACCTCCTTTGATTATTTCCCAGATGGATTCGGGCTTAGTATATGATGTTATATAAATTGTGATCCCGCTCCTTACAGCT
>WAON01000120.1 GCA_015521265.1 Desulfurococcales archaeon | reverse complement strand
TAGCAAACCGTAACAAAGCATTCATGGTGAGGGAGCACAACTACTATAATACATGGTACTACTAGGATGATAAGTGAGGGGTTTAAATGGTAACGCCGAGAGACATATTGAAACTGGGCGGGCTTGAGAGATTCATAATGGATTATTTCTTAAAACACATTAGTGCCGGCGAGATAGTTGCGATCATTGAGATGAGGGAAGAGATCAAGAGGCATAAGAGGGAGGATCTAGTGCCGGAGATTGATGATGTAATAATAGAAATGGAGCTGAGTAAAGCACTATCAAGACTAGTAAGGAAGGGATTCCTAGAATACTCATCGGGATGCTACAACCTAGCCCCAGAGCTTAGGGAGATTATTAAGAAGAAGTATGGAGGCTATAATCCGGGTATTGAGAAGAAGCCCGAAGACCTCCTCGAGGAGTAGGAGGCCCTAATCCTAGACGTAGCTACCACTTCGTAGTAAACTCCCTCAAATAAACAATTATCCCACGTACAACACTATATAATAATAGGTAGTAGTATACGTACCAGTAGAATAACAAGTGCTTAAACCCCAACTCCTCCCCTAGTACTCGGCGAGCATAAAACCAGCCTGGAGCCAGCAGTATTATCGAGTAAGTCTTCAGCAGCAGTAGCCAAGTGAGGAGGGTTAAAAGGTTAACCGGGGGTATTACGCCTAGAAGCGCGAGTCCTGCTAGGAAGGAGAGGCCGAAAACCTCCATAACCATGACAGCGTATCCGATCACGTAGTGGAAGGGTAGGCCGAATAATCCTACAACTCCATACTTCCTGTTAAAAAGCATATCCCGGTGCTTAGCAAGTACTTGTAACCCGCCGATACTCCAACGAGTCCTCTGCCTAAGGAATGACTCGAGTGTTCCAGGTACATCCGTGTAGGCTACGGCATCCCAGGCATAATACAACCTATAACCCCTACGTATAACGTTCAACCCGAGATCAAAGTCTTCGGCGAGAGTATCACTAACATCAACACCAGCTACAAGGCTCCTACGGTAAGCGCTGAAAGCACCGCTGGGAATAAGCATCCATCCAGTAAGACTCTTCAACAACTTACTATACGAGTAGCCGAGCAAGTACTCAACCCACTGCCCAAGAACAATTAGCTTCCCCGTCCTAGGAGTCTTCAACCTACCACAAGCAGCCCCAACCCACGGGTAAACCCTGAAGACCGAGGCAAGCCTCTTAACACTATCCTTCTCCAACCTGGTATCGGCATCAACGGTTACAACGATCTCCCCCCTCGCACTCCTTATACCAGTCATAACAGCAGCACCCCTACCCTGGTTAACACCGTGTTGGACGATGCGGACGGGGTACCTGGAGGCTACGATACTGGTTCTATCACTGCTACCATCATCGACAACGATAACCTCTAAGCGATCCCGTGGATAGTTTATGGATAATACATTCTCGATCACATCTGCAATCCTACCCTCCTCGTTATAAGCCGGTATAACGATGGAGACACTGGGCAATTCATCATCGCTAACCACCGGGTTCGACTTAACGGCTCGGGAATAATAGTATATGTAGATTAGTAGTAGGAGTATGTAGAGAGTGTAAAAGAACACGAAACCCATCGAGTAGAACTGGCTCCACAGATAACCCCAGCCGCTCCAATCACCAGTAATGAATAGGGTAGAAGCTACAGCGGCCAGGTTTAACAAATGGCTCAGAATGAAAGCAGTAATCAATCCAGCCAATAACCCAATGCCTACCCGTAGCCTATTATTTCCCTGCAACTCTTACAGACACCCATTTCTCAACAATGTTAACCCAGAACAGTATCATCCACGACGTAATAACTACTCCGAACTCAATGTATCCATTATAAAAACTAAAGACAATCGTGTGCAGGAAGTGTATGCTCGTAATAGATAATAAGAGACTAAGGCTCTCGAGGAAATACCTCTTATTAGCAAAGGGTGTAGTCATCCATAAACCGTAAATTATAGCGATAGAGAAACCGGGAAAGCCGGTAATCCAAGTTACTATAAAATATACTATGAGCCCGGTAGCTACTCCCCTCAAAACATAGATTAAAGTGTGCAACGCTAACTATTTCCCCGAAGCCGTTTTCCAATGCGTATATTGTTCCGTTTATAAATTACTTAACCAGGAACATTGAACCGGAACGTTTCAGTGTTTATCGGAACGGATAACAGTGTTATAAGGGATTAGCGAGAGCCGAAGGATAGGGTTCTAGGCTAATAATTTACGGTAGTAATTAATCGTTAGCCTAAGCCCCTCCTCAAGACTAACCCGGGGTTTCCAGCCCAGGATCCTAATAGCTTTCTCAATAGAAGCAGCACTCCTATAAATATCCCCCCTACGCGGAGCTGCATTCCTAGGCTGTGGGCAGTACCCTATTATCCCGCATATCTTCATGTATAACTCGTTGATACTCGTCTCCCTCCCCGTACCAATGTTGTAGGCTCCACTGGCTTTTGATTCTAGGGCTTTAATGTTTGCATTTGCAACGTCTGAGACGTATATGAAGTCTCTAGTCTGTCCTCCATCACCATAGATTACCGGGGCTTCTCCCCGTAGTAGGGCTGTTATAAACTTATAGATTACTCCGGAGTATGGGCCGGGACGCATACGGGGCCCGTACACGTTAAAGTATCTGAGGCTAATAGTTGATAAACCATAGTCTAAACGATACCTGTCAACCAGTCTCTCACCAATATACTTGGATTCACCGTAGAGGTTGGTGGGACTAGCAGGGTAATCCTCGCTAACCGGCACTCTACCGGGATCACCATATACTGCAGCGCTGGAAGCATATACTATGCGGGAAGAATCCATTCGTCGCGCTAGTTCCAGGATGCTGATAGTTCCGCCAACGTTTACGGTTAAACCAGTATAGGGATCTTTATTAACTTCATCAACGCCTACAATAGCTGCTAAATGAATTATTCCATCAATACTTAAACCTCTACGCTTAAACTCCGAGATCAAAGCTTCGAGATCCCTAATGTCTCTATTAATGAAGACTAGTTTATCCCCGGCCGGGTAGAGGTTTGTATATGAGCCCATATACATATTGTCGACAACGATAACCCGATCAACCCATTCAAGCCCTAGAAGCGCCTCCACCGTATGACTACCGATAAACCCGGCCCCACCAGTAACCAGTACATTCAAACCCTACACACCCTTACAATGATCAATCACAACTACACTTCTCCAAAGCACTCATACGAGCTTCAACAAGCCTCTCCCGTAGAACCAGGAGGTTCTGGTAAAGCTGCATCACAAGGCCAGGCTCATAACCCCGGGCAGGGTTAATCCTCCCAATAAAAGTCTCAAGTTTATCAACTAGATCAATTGACTCATCGAGTAAAGCAACTAGCCGGGGATAACCCCTACCAACATACTTTTCTGAATCAACCATTCAACACACCCTCAAAGTAAAAATAAGAGACACTGGGGTGTATAACCTGCTTCATTATTTATACATGTTTAAGAAGAGGGTGATTTAAATCCTAATGGGTTGATAGAGGGAGAACGTTATATTACTGGTTTAGAAGCCAGATAGCCCTGAGGCCCAGGCTTATATACTACCGGGTGGAAACCGGCCTTCCTAAGTCTTTCACCAATACCCTTAACGATACTGGGCGATCCATGCCTCCTGGGCTCACCAGTATAGTGGAATAACCTGCCGCCAGGCTTCAATACACGGTATAGTTCCCGGTAGAATTCTTCACCATACAGGTCTCCAGTAGTTGAAGAGTATCGTGGTGGATCATGTATTATTTTATCAAAATACTCATCAGGGATCTTAAAGATAAGCTCTACAATATCCCCATGGACAACATGGATCCTTGGATTACCCAGTTGCTGGCTCCAAGGATTATGCTCCGCTATCCATAAAACATTCTCATCGATCTCAAACGTGTAAACCTCACCAGCTCCACGTATTAATGAGTGTATAGCAGTGTATCCTAGGCCCATACACGTATCTAGGACTCTCTCACCATGCCTAATACCCAGAACGCCGATCTTCCTCCTAGAATCAGCCCACGGATCAACACCTTTAATCCTATGCATATGTATACCGTTAATCTCGAGGGTTGGTGCTTTATCCATTGCTAGAGCTTTCAACTTATAATACCCAGTATTATCGGACTTTACGACTTCGTAGGATTCACCCGTTGAGGGATCATAGTATACTACCCTATCAACCCTGCTTGGAACAATCTTGTCTAGGCTTACATCCCCCATACTCGATACAAGAGTGTTATCGACAACGCATACCTGAACCCATGTAACTCCGAGGTCTAGGGTTGCACGGAAACAGCCCCTGCGGCGGCCAACATACTCGATCAAGTAACTAGTAAACCAGTATCCATCCCTACCCCTGAAATCCACGGCATGACTCACTAGTCCCGGCAGTAAACCCATGGCTAATCATCCAAGTATTATATCTAAGCAGCGAGGGGGATATACCTTACACTGCACCCAAGCATCGATAGATCCCTTGTAAGCTCCATAATCCTCCCCGATTCCCCGGATACTATAATAGTAATAATAC
>WAON01000119.1 GCA_015521265.1 Desulfurococcales archaeon | reverse complement strand
GTTCACAGAAGGGTAGAGTATATAATTAGATTTATACATAGGAGTTGATTAGCCAGTTTTTATCTAGCAACATAGTAGGGTTTAAGGTGGTAATCTATGCCTAGTGATCGAGAAATAAGGCTTAGAGTTGCAGAAGCTCGTCAACGAGATGTTGGAAGGAAAATCGTAAGGCTACCTAGAAGAATTATGGCTAGGCTGGGAGTGTCTACCGGAGACTTCGTAGAAATAACCGGGCCTCGTGGAAGCGTTATCGCACAAGTATGGCCTGCGTATCCAGAGGATGAAGGACATGATATTGTGAGGATGGATGGATACCTTCGATCAGCTGTAGGTGTTGGAGTAGGGGATACTGTTGAAGTTAGAAAGACGGATGTGGAACCAGCAACGAAGGTAGTACTAGCACCCACGGAACCGATAAGGTTTGGACCGGACTTCATAGACTACGTTAAACAATTACTATTAAGGAAGCCGTTAAGCAGGGGTGAAGAAGTAGTAATACCAGTATTCGGTATGAGTCTTAGGTTTATAGTTGTATCCACCCAGCCTGGGCATAGGGTTTATGTAACTGATTACACAAACATCGAGATCAAAACAGAACCGGTTAAGGAAGAAGTAATAGAACGAGCTAGGAAAATACCCAAGGTTACCTGGGAGGATATAGGAGATTTAGAAGAAGCTAAGCAGAAGATAAGGGAAATAGTTGAACTACCAATTAAGCACCCGGAGCTGTTCAAACACCTCGGTATAGAGCCTCCAAAAGGAATCCTACTCTACGGCCCCCCGGGAACCGGTAAGACATTACTAGCTAAAGCCTTAGCAAACGAGATCGGCGCATACTTTGTAGCAATAAATGGCCCCGAAATAATGAGTAAATTCTACGGTGAATCAGAGCAGAGGCTTAGGGAGATCTTTAAAGAAGCCGAAGAAAACGCGCCAGCTATAATATTTATAGATGAAATAGACAGTATCGCGCCTAAAAGAGAAGAAGTTACAGGTGAAGTTGAGAAGAGGGTAGTTGCACAATTACTAACCTTAATGGACGGGTTAAAGGAGAGGGGTAAGGTTATAGTTATTGGTGCAACAAACCGCCCCGAAGCACTCGATCCAGCTCTACGCCGCCCGGGAAGATTCGACAGGGAGATCGAGATACCGCCCCCGGATAAGCGTGCACGGAGAGAAATACTCGCAGTACATACTAGGAATATGCCGCTAGCTGAAGACGTAGACTTAGATAAGATTGCTGAAATGACGCATGGGTATACCGGTGCAGACCTAGCAGCGTTAGTAAAGGAGGCTGCAATGGCTGCTCTTAGAAGGTTTATCAAGGAGGGCAAGATCGATTTATCACAGCCTATACCCGCTGAAAAACTTAGAGAATTAAAGGTCTCTATGAAGGATTTCCTCGAAGCAATGAAGTTCGTCCAGCCAACACTGATCAGGGAGATATATGTTGAAGTACCAGAGGTTAGGTGGAGTGATATCGGGGGGTTGGAAGATGTTAAACAACAGTTGAGGGAAGCAGTAGAGTGGCCGATGAAGCATCCAGAAGTCTTTGAGAAAATGGGTATTGAGCCTCCTAAGGGTATTCTCTTGTTCGGCCCGCCGGGTACCGGTAAGACTTTGCTGGCTAAAGCTGTCGCTACTGAGAGCGGCGCAAACTTCATAGCGATCAGGGGCCCGGAGATACTGAGCAAATGGGTTGGAGAATCCGAAAAGGCTATTAGACAAATATTCCGGAGGGCTAGACAAGTAGCACCAGCAATCGTATTCTTCGACGAAATAGACAGTATTGCACCAGCCAGAGGCTATAGGAGCGATACAAGCGGCGTAACAGATAGGATCGTTAACCAGCTACTAACAGAACTAGACGGTATCGAGACGTTGAGGAAAGTAGTTGTAATAGGTGCAACGAATAGGCCGGATATACTGGACCCAGCCCTTCTAAGACCGGGAAGATTCGATAGGTTAATCTATGTACCGCCTCCGGACTATAAGGCTAGGCTTGAAATCTTCAAAGTACATACGAGAAAAATGCCTCTAGCAGACGATGTAGACCTTGAAGAACTAGCTCGCAGAACTGAAGGTTATACAGGTGCTGATATAGCCGCCGTATGTCGGGAAGCAGCAATAATAGCGTTGAGAGAAGAATTTAAGGTTAGACCCGTACAGATGAAGCACTTCCTCGAAGCGTTGAAGATCGTGCCGCCAAGCCTGTCGAAGAATGATATTGAACGATATAATAGACTCGCTAAAGAGCTTAAGAAAATGGTTACTGGAACTGCTGTATCAGGCTTCGGGGTTATTTAATGAGCACTAAAAACCCTATCCCATCTTCTTTTCAAAAACTCCTCCGAGACTATGGTAAGAATGTGGGGGGACTAGTCGGTAATAGGTATAGGGGGCTCCTTGTAATATCCGGTAGCGATCCAGAGCTTCTCGCAAAACTTTCATCAAGAACTATATCGTACTACGAGAAGAAAAGGCATAGGATCGATAAGGGGAAATATACTGGGTTATACGTCTACCATGATGAATTCGATGATGCAGTATATATGAAGGAATTATTCAATAAGCTTTCATCAAGCTTCAAATACACTAGCATAGACTACACCGTTTATGAGAGGAGTGAAAGATACCTCGGAACAACTTATTCCTTCTTAATAATGGATCTCACAAAAGACTTGAAGCCTAATGATCTGGGTAGGCTTATAGGTATTGTTGAAGGCGGTGGATTAATCATACTATTAACGCCCCCATGGGATCAATGGGATAACTTCATGACTATATTTAAGAGAAACCTTACAGTACCACAATTCCCAGAGCCTAGGCATATTTTTATAAAGTGGATTAAGAGGAAACTCCTACAACACAATGGGATCGGGATATATGATGCAGACAATAGAAGGATTTTAAAGAAACTAGGTAAACTACCTCCTGGTAAAAAGGGCAAACGTAAGATAAGAGTCCCAGAAAAGACTCTTTTCCCACGGGAAGTATACGGGCATGCGTTAACCCAGGATCAAGTTGAAGTAATAAAACTCATGGAAACCCTGTATGAAAAACCCCGTGGGGGGAGGAAAAGAGTTATAGTAATAACAGCCGATCGGGGAAGGGGTAAGTCTTGTGCAGTCGGCATAGGCGCTGTAGGTTTAATACATGTTCTCAGGAAAGTAAAGCCTAAACCAAGGATACTAGTAACGGCTCCTAAACCGAGCAATGTTCAATCCCTAATGATGCTGGCTAGAAAAGTCTTAGACTCAATGGGTTATAGCTATGATGTAATACGTAGAGAAGGATACGTGATCGAGCTTAGAAGCGATAAGTTCAGCATCGAGTACTGGGAACCCATCAATATACCGAGGATTAAGGGGGACATAGTTATAGTAGATGAAGCAGCCGGTATACACGTACCAATGCTCTACAGGATCTGGGAAGCACATAAAAGACTAGTATTCTCGACAACTATACATGGATACGAGGGTGCGGGTAGAGGATTCTCGGTTAGATTCCTCCAGAGGTTAAGGAAGGATAAGAACACAAAGCTTTTAGAATACGAGATGACCGAGCCTATTAGATATTCAATAAACGACCCCATCGAAAAATGGCAATTCGACGCATTACTCCTCGACGCCGAGCCAGCTGAGCTATCCCGTGATGATTTGAGGGATATTGAAGAGAAAAACCTCGAGTATGTAAAATATGATCCAGAGGAGCTTTTCTCTGAAGAACATGAAGATGAACTCCGACAGCTCTTCGGGATCTATGTTCTAGCCCATTATAGGAATGAACCGGACGATCTAGGTATGATTGCCGACGCTCCTCATCATATAGTTAGAGTTGTTAAGACAAAACACGGTAAAATAGTCTGCGCACTGCAAATAGCGTATGAGGGTAGAATAGACGAGGAAACAGCGAAGGAGTTGTTGAGAGGAGGCAGAATACCGGGAAACATAATACCTGATAGGTTCTTGAAGCATCTACGCTATAAAGGCTTTGCATCAAAGTTTGGATGGAGGATTGTAAGAATAGCTACACATCCAGAAGTTCAAGGTAGGGGGATCGGGTCATGGGCTCTCGAAATGGTAAGCAGGGAAGCATTAACTGAAAGGCTTGACTGGGTTGCCGCAGGCTTTGGAGTAAATGATCAACTGCTAAGGTTCTGGTTAAAGAATGGGTTTTACCCTGTACATATAAGTCCTGATAGAAACCCGGTTAGTGGTGAATACACACTACTCGTTATTAAGCCCCTCGAGGTTGAGACTGCTAAAATGGTGCTTAAAGCAAATGTCGAGTTTAGGATTAAGCTTAGTGAGGCTTTACCCATTAATTATAGGGATATGGAGCTACCAGTTGCTAGATTACTCCTTGATACGGGTGAACCTGTATCTGAAGGATTAAAACACCATGTCTTAACGCCGGTACAGCTTGACCGCTTATGGGTTTATTGCACTGGACCGATGACATTCGAAGCCGCTGCTGACATAATGCATATTCTAGCTAGGCATTACTGGTTATCCCCTCGTGATAAGAGGCCGGATCTCAGCAGGGTTGAAGAATTATTATTGCTGGGTAAAGCTTTACAGGGTAGGGATTGGGAGGATTTGAAGAAAGAATTGAGGCTTCCATTGAAAGAACTCCATAAGACTATGCATGATATTGCATGTAAGTTCTTCAGATACTTGACGAATATAGATCCCGAAGGCTATGATCCCGGTATAGATACTGTCGATTACGATATTACTGTTTTATAGTTCTGATTCCTTCTTATATTCCGCTTCCAGTATTTTCCTAATTATTGATATCGGTATCTTTAACTCGCTGGCAGTATAAACGGATGGCTTTATGATCTTCATACCCTTTCCATCTACTATGTCTATTTCGTAGACTCTTTTATCATGTGGTGTTTGCCTCATCTTCTCTATTATTACAAACCTCCTTAGTTCGCCGCTGATAATTGTTTTCTTAAACCGTATTATACCGTCTGCTACATGTTCTATTCCAAATCCGAATCCAAGGCTAGTTGTTACAGCGTATTGGCTTGTTGCTAGTATTGTTACTGTCTCTTATACACATCT
>WAON01000118.1 GCA_015521265.1 Desulfurococcales archaeon | reverse complement strand
GTCTAAAACGAATACTTAAACTGCCGGATAGAGTCTTAAAAGCATTTATTGCTGGACTAATAGACTCTGACGGTTCTATATCGGTTAAAAGTACGATTAGAAACAATAAGTTGTACAGAGTTGCTCATATTGATATAATTCTCGAAAACAATGATCAAGCAAGAATAATACCACTTATTCTAAGAAGATTCGATATATATTCGAGGATAAAACTGCATGGAAACACAGTAATAGTGCGGATTACTAGTAGAGGCAGTGTATCGAGGCTATTAGAGATCATTAAACCCTACAGTATTAAAGCTAAGGATATAACCTTACCGGAGAAGAAAAAGAATATCTCATCTAGGGACGACATTATCCCGAAAAAGATTTCCATAGCAATAGCTAAGAGGCTAATAAACGAGTTAAGGCCTCAAACTCTAGTTAAACATGGAGCTTGGAGCATAATATATGAAGCTTCTCTTGGAAAGAGAGCTTTAACAAGGAAATGGCTTGGTAATATCATAAAAGAATTATATGGTGGTAAAATACCAGTCGATATTCAGCCAATCATTCTAACGGCTTTGAATAAAGATTACTATTTGGACAAAATAGTTGATATACAATACTTAGACTATAATGGGCCAGTATACGACCTATACGTACCTGGAATACATAACTTCCTAGCTGAAGGAATTATCGTTCATAACTGCATCGATGAGATAGACAAGATGCGGGAGGAGGATCGAAGTGCTATTCATGAAGCTCTCGAGCAGCAGAGTTATCATTATGATACACTAGTATTGCTTGCTGATGGAAGTGTGAGGAGGATTGGTGAGCTTGTCGAAGAATACTTTAGCAGGATGAGGGATTACGTGGTTAGGGGTAGGGATACTGAGATCATATATGTAGACGACCTATATCTCTTGGCCTATAATCCCTTTACTGGCGAGATATATCCGGTTAAAGCTGATCGTGTGAGCCGGCATAAAGCCCCCAGTAGATACTATAGGCTTAGATTCAGTAATGGACGCGAGATCACTGTTACACCCGAGCATCCAGTAATTATTGTTAACCATGGTAAGCTTGAAGCCATACCAGCAGCGGCGGTAAAGCCGGGAGACATAGTAGTTGGTATAAGTTATTACCCGGTAAACGGTTTAAGACAGTTATTCTCCAAATACGTCGGAGACATTGTTAAGGGATTCGCTATTTGTGGAAATAAGCCGTGTATAAGGGTTAATGAGCGGGGCAAAGCCTATCTATTACAGGATATCCTACTAACACATGGTGTTAACACGTTTATAGTAGAAGATGACTTGTATGTTCTAAAACCTTCTGATCCTCAATCGATAATACAGCTGATCAGAATCCTTAAACCCTATGGTGTAAAGTACAGTCTTGATGAGAAACTGATCGATGAATACAATACCGGTTATAGCGGCATATACGAGCTACAATATTACAGTAAATATCTAGGGCAGTCTATGAATTGTAGTGGAGGCAGGTTATTAGAGGAATGCACTAGTATAAGCTTTTTCAAAGGTTATACAGCTCCCAGAATAATAGTTGACGTTGAAGAAGTATATGATGATATGTATGAATGGGTCTACGATATAACTGTAGAACCATACCACTTATTCGTATCCCATGGATTAGTACTCCATAATACTATAAGTATCGCTAAAGCAGGAATAGTTGCAAGGCTAAATGCTAGAGCTTCAGTACTAGCGGCTGGTAATCCGAAGTATGGTAGGTATGATACCCGTCAAAATATTGCGCAAAACATAGATCTGCCCCCACCAATTCTTTCAAGGTTCGACTTGATATTCGTCATCATAGATTATCCCCACAAGGTTAGGGATCGGTTGCTGGCTAGACACGTGTTATCAGTACATATGAATATTGAGAAAGCTAAACCACTCATAGACACTATGCTGCTGAAAAAATACATAAGCTATGCTAGGAGATACATACGCCCACGGCTCACCGAGGAAGCAAAGGAGCTCCTAGAAGAATTCTATATATCAATGCGTAAAGCAAGCATATCTCCAGAAGGTGGAAGAGGGCCGATAGCGATTACTCCTAGGCAATTAGAAGCATTGATCAGGTTATCCGAAGCACATGCAAAAATGGCTCTAAAAAGTAAAGCTACGAGAGAGGATGCAGAGGAAGCTATCAGACTTATGTTTACAACCCTTAGATCTGCCGGCGTCGATGTAGAGACTGGTAGAATCGATATAGATGCTATAATGGTTGGAGAAACTAGGAGTAGACAGGAGAAAATAAAGAGGTTCATGGAGTTTATCGATGAACTATTCGAGGAGTACGATGAAATAGAGCACGGCGAACTAGTAAAGAAAGCGATGAGTAAAGGATTCGATAAATCATTCACTCTGGAAATGATCCGGAGATTAAAGCGGGATGGAATAATTTACGAGCCCTCGGCGAAGAAATACCGTAAGGTGTACTAGGAAAAAAGGATCAGTAAGCTCACCCGAATCATCACCGGGGCCCAACCCCCCTCTAGAGTGGGGAGGTTCATCACCTATAGACTGTATGGCTAGGTAGTATTAATCCTCAGTGGGGCGAAAGACCCCTCTTTTAATAACACAGCATTTATTATTTCTAAGTGCTGGAACGCGTCATCATCGG
>WAON01000117.1 GCA_015521265.1 Desulfurococcales archaeon | reverse complement strand
TTCAACGAAAATGATGAATCCTCCTCTCAAAAGACCCACCTAGAAAACGGAATAGGGATGAAGAACCTCACGGTTCTGAAAAACCACATATACTAGTTCACGCCTGGAAAAATAATCTTTTAAACAAGCTTACTAAATGATAAATCATCAATGGAGTATAAACAGTGTAATATTGCGGATAGCGGCGGTGTGTGAAGGGGTTTGAAGTATCCACTAGATAAGATCTGTGTTAAGAGCGGGATACTGTGTCCTAATTGTCAGAGGAAAGTAGATATGGGTATTGTTGCTAAATACGAAATACCGATAATGAAGGAGCTCATGCTGCTCGAGGATGAGATGAAGGAGCTTCGTAAAGGCGAGTATGTTAAGTCAAAGATACTTGATGGATTAGTCGTTGTGATCGTTAAGGGTTTCGAGAACCAGGAAGAGCTAGAAAAGATCGCTAGGAGGCTTTCGCAAAGGATTAGGAAGAAGGTTAAAATCGTTAATATGAGCGGGGATCGGAGGAGGCTCGTAGAACAAGTAATAGCCCCCGCAACACTATTGGGACTAAACACATTATGGCTACCCGATGGTAGCGAGGAGATAATAGTTAGAGTGCCGAGGAGCGATCAGAGATTCATAATAGGACACAAGAAGAAACTAGAAGAACTACTAACAGAACTACTTGGAAGAACGACTAGGATAAGATTTGAAAGATTCTAGTAAACAATATAGCCAGACTTAAACAACTCCCTCAAAACAATAGATGCATAAAAACCACGTTCAAGAGTAAAACTAAGCACAATACTATCCTCAATTATTTTAACATCCACATCTCTAAGCCTAAATAACCCATACCTAAACCAGCAATACCCCCTCCCCAACGGTAAACTTGTTTTATCAATACCCAAATACTCCCCATAGATCCCGCCTCCACAGCCGGGCATGGGCAGTTCTCGATCAAGCCCCGCCCACCCATCTCTCGAAATAATAGCTGAGAGGAGTAGATTGTATAGATATGCTTGATAAGCATCAATATATAATCGGTAAAGACTTGAATCCCTAGCTAGTAACCGGTTCAAACCACTAAACCCACGCCTGCTAAGCAAATACTCGTACTCGAGACTCCTAGGAAAAACCCTTTTAATCCTAGAAAATAGGGAATCAACCGGCTCCCCAGGATACAGCCTATATAATAGTTCGTCTAGGAATAAATCAACACGCTTCTCGGCGAGAAACCTTCCAAGTAAATGCGTGTTAAACCTAAGAGTCCCGAAACGCTGGAAGCCATAATATGATGGTAACCCATACCTATTAATCAAACCGATATACCGTGCCAAATCCTCAGAAACACCCATGAGATCGCGGGGCTTAATTATTATTTTAAACCTATTACCAACCAGTAGATCTCTCCTAGGCTTCCTAGCAACATAGCCGTAGAGGGATGCAGAAAACCCCTTACCAGTAACACGTTCAACCAGTCTGCGGAGAATATTCTTCTTTATGAAAACATATTGTGTAGCTGTAGCATCGCGATCCTTAAGGCCAAGGTAGAGTACAGCAGTAACTGGGAGATATAGGGAGCTCGCTAAACGCCTAATAACGGAAAACGTATCCACGCTCCTCTTAACAACCCTGTAAACAATGTATTCACCACTATCCATACTGTAATCGGCCCGATCCCAGTCGACGATCTCGTTTACATAGAAGTTGTCCGGCCCCGGCTTATAAACAGCGTTGATCCTTTTATCCGAGAGGTAGAACCAGGTACCACAAGCATAATCGAGAGGGTGGAAGAAAGCCTTCATAAAAGCTTCAACCCACCTGTAACCCGATCAATAAGATCCGAGGGCCCCGGCCCAATACCTATAGCAGTAAGCGTTCCGGGCTCGAGCTCAGTCCTACCAGCATCTCTGACAATACTAGTTGGGAGGCCGAGCTTCTCAGCTTCAGCAGCATAGCCAAGAAGATCCCTCTCACCACCACCCTTCAAGACAACCTTCTTCTGCCCAGTACTCCACCACTCATCAAACCAGCTTCTCCAGCGTGGAGACTTATAAGCCTTGAAAGCAGCGATTACAGCTGCATGAGCAACCTGTACAGCAAGCTTACCCTTACTCATCCTAATATCACTGCGGACAACGATAACCTGCTTAACCTCACCGATCAAACCCTAACCAACCCCCAACCATAACCAAGTGAATTAACGGATATATTTATTAAATCCATATCCCGATATGGATGATAAGAATTCATTAAGCGTTAAAGATTGAGGAAGCATAATAGTTGGGGGTTTGAAGGTTTTGGCTGCAAAGTATAGTCTTGCACAGGCAAACATTACACTGGACGAATCAGCTACAATGCCCGTATGCAGTAGCTGTCACAGGATAATCCCACCACACGAGCATGGAACAGCCTTCCCATGCCCCAACTGTGGACAAGTAATAATTGTTCGATGTAAAAAGTGCCGTAAACTCGGAGTCCCCTATGTATGCCCCAACTGCGGCTTCAAAGGCCCATAACTAGATGAGAGGTGGAACTAGATGGCTAAGGTACTTGTCCTCTTAAAGGTCCTACCCGAAGACATAAACATAGACCTAGAAGAATTAAAGGAGAAGATCAGGAAAGCACTACCCGAAAACTACGAGATAAAAGGCTACGATATCGAACCAATAGCATTCGGCTTGAAAGCGTTGAGACTATACATATTAATACCGGAATACACCGAGGGCGGAACAGATCCACTAGAGAAAATGGTCATGAACGTAGAAGGAGTAAGCCAGGTAGAAGTAGAAGCAGTACACCGTATGCCCTAAACAAACTAATTTTTACCGATCCAAGGAGAGGCTCCTCAATCCTACACTGATCATAACAGCGTTTTGATATAAACAACCACTATATAAGGGTTATAAATAATCAAATAGCAACACGGGGGAAGAATCAATCCCCCCTCAAATACTTGTATTTAGTGGATGATAACTATGCCGGGCCCCAGGAGAAATCGTGGAAGGGAGACTAGTAAGAAGGCGACGCTTAGAGTTCTAGAAGCAGAAGTTAGCGATGTAGGGCGTGGAATAGCGAAGATTGACCCGGAAGTTATGGAGAAGCTTGGCTTGGAGAACGGGGATATAATAATCGTTGAGGGTAGGAGGAGGACGGTTGTAAAAGTTATTCAGGGGAAACCACAGGATCGCGGTAGGGGTATTATCAGGCTAGACAATGTTACTAGGCAGAACGCTGGCGTAAAGATCGGGGATAGAGTCATTATTGAGAAAGTAGAAGCATCCCCAGCTCTAACGGTTAAACTAGCCCCGGCGGCGAAATACTACGCATCGGCCGATAGATCAATGATAACATATATTAAATCAAGACTCCTCTACCGCCCAGTAATGGAGGGAGACACTGTACTAGTACCACTAGCAGGGCAAGCCCTACCCTTCAAAGTAATATTCACAAAGCCTAAGGGCCCGGTAATAATCAAGAAGACTACCAACATAGTATTACTCGATAAACCAATGGAGATGTACAATGTACCCCCAGTAACCTACGAGGACATAGGGGGGCTGAAACACGTAATACAACGTGTAAGAGAACTAGTAGAACTACCATTAAGACACCCGGAGCTATTCAAACGTTTAGGAATAGACCCGCCGAAAGGCATACTACTATACGGCCCGCCCGGAACAGGTAAAACGCTTCTAGCAAAAGCAGTTGCAAACGAAGCAGACGCATACTTCATAGCTATAAACGGCCCAGAAATAATGAGTAAATTCTACGGAGAATCAGAGCAGAGGCTAAGGGAGATATTCGAGGAAGCAAAGAAGCATAGCCCAGCAATAATATTCATAGACGAAATAGACGCTATAGCCCCGAAGAGAGATGAGGTAATGGGAGAGGTTGAGAGGAGGGTTGTAGCACAATTACTAGCATTAATGGACGGGTTGGAGAGCCGTGGAGACGTAATAGTAATAGCTGCAACAAATAGGCCGAACGCGCTGGATCCAGCGCTACGCCGTCCGGGAAGATTCGACAGGGAGATCGAGATACCCCTACCCGATAAACAGGGGAGGCTTGAAATACTACAAATACACACCCGCGGAATGCCCCTAGCTGACGATGTAGACCTCAACAAGCTAGCGGAGATAACCCACGGCTACACGGGTGCAGACATAGCGGCATTGGTGAAAGAGGCAGCACTACACGCACTACGCAGATACCTGCCGGAAATAGACCTAGACACCGATACTATACCAGTAGACCTCCTCGAGAGAATGGAGGTTAGGATGGAAGACTTCATGGCGGCATATAAAGAAATTGTTCCAAGCGGTCTGAGGGAGATATTCGTCGAAGTACCAGAGGTTTCATGGAACGATATAGGTGGTTTGCAGGAAGTCAAGGAGGAGTTGAAGCAAACTGTTGAATGGCCCATGAAATACCCCGAAATATTTAAGAGGCTTGGAATAAAGCCTCCGAGAGGCATCCTATTATTCGGCCCTCCTGGAACAGGTAAGACTTTACTGGCTAAAGCTGTTGCTACTGAGAGCGGAGCGAACTTCATAGCGATCAGGGGCCCGGAGATACTGAGTAAATGGGTCGGTGAGTCCGAGAAAGCCGTTAGAGAAATATTTAAGAAGGCGAGAATGTATGCTCCAGCAGTAGTATTCTTCGACGAGATAGACGCTATAGCACCAGCCCGCGGATACTCGGCGGATTCAAGGGTTACTGAGAGAATAGTTAGCCAGCTATTAACAGAGATGGATGGACTAGTAAGACTAGACAACGTAGTAGTCATAGCAGCGACTAATAGGCCGGACATACTAGACCCAGCCCTTCTAAGACCGGGAAGATTCGACAAGTTAATCTACGTACCACCACCAGACACAAACAGTAGATTGGAAATACTCAAAATACACACCCGCTACATGCCCCTAGCAGAAGACGTAGACTTATACGAAGTAGCTAGGAGAACAGAGGGGTATAGTGGAGCAGACCTAGAAGCGCTAGTAAGGGAGGCGGCTATGAGGGCGTTGAAGGAAGACATGCATATAGGAAAGATCTATATGAGGCACTTCATGGAAGCAATGAATAAGATAAAGCCATCAATAACGCCGGACATAGTGAAAATATATGAGGAATGGGCTGTAAGAGCGAGGCAGAGACTACCCAAGGAATACTTAAAACCAAGCCTATACGCTTAGCAATTATTATAACCGCGTAAACCCATTATATTTCAACAATACTAATTAAGCAATCGATGAATAATCCTCCTCTATCCAAGCAGAGAAACAGTTTTATGGTGTCAACGAGTAATGCCCGGATTATCAGATACATGGAGAAGCTACCCACTATTCAGACTAGTACTCGAAGAAATAATGAAAAACCCAAGGGGGATACCAGTCAAAGACCCTGTCT